>NZ_LSJS01000192.1 GCF_001557325.1 Erythrobacter donghaensis | reverse complement strand
TTCGCTATCCGTTCGCCCTTTCCGTGCAGATACGTCACTTTCGTGTAGTCACCCCATATACGGTAGCGGCGAAACCTACATTCCTGCAATGGCGAGTGAGGGCACTTAATCGGACCTTGCGAGCTATCTTTTTGCTTCGCGCGTCCGCTGTTGAAACCCGCGCATGGCACTATTACCGTCAGCGTATGACATTGGACAGCCTTCGAACGATCCGGATCGCCGCTGCGCTCATAGATGACGGTATGGGTCACCTGCTCCTCGTTCGGAAGGCAGGGACGCAGTGGTTCATGCAAGCAGGCGGTAAAATGGAGGAAGGCGAAAGCGCATTATGTGCTTTGCAGCGTGAATTATCCGAGGAAATTGGCTTGTCGTTGGCGAATTCGGCCGCGCGGCATCTTGGTCAATTCTCCGCAATAGCAGCCAACGAGCCTGGCCACATTGTCGAAGCGGACGTCTTTCACGTGCGCGCGCCACAGCATGTGCCACGGAAGAACGCAGAGATTGAAGAAGTGGTGTGGGTCACATTTTCTGAGGCAGCCTCGATGCCATTGGCACCTCTCACCCGAGACCACATCCTTCCGCTCGCCCTCAGCCTCTGAACTTCCGGATTGGCCCAATTCAGCCCGTCCAGCCTGTGCGAGGAATGACTGGTTTCGGGCAGATGGATGATCACTATTCTCGCCCCACCCGGAGCGGGAGGAACCCATCATCATCGAGCTGGGCATTGTCGCTGAAGATATAGTCGCCGGTCAGATTGATATGGTCCCAACCGAGTGGAGAAATCTGGCTGTAGTTTGCGCCAATACCCGCGCCCGTTGAGTGTCCAATCTTTTCGACAGCACGACCCAGATAGCGGCAGTTGAACAGGATGATCGCAGCGGTAACGAGGTTGACTGCAGCGGCCCTGATTTGCTGGTTCTCGGTGCCGCGATCCCGGAATCGACCAAGGCGATGGAATGCGACTGCCCGTGCAAGCGTATTGCGGGATTCGCCCTTGTTGAGTTCAGCCGTGACCAGGTTTCGCAGCTCAGGGTCTTCGAACCAACGCAAGGTGAACAGGGTCCGCTCGATGCGGCCGACCTCGCGCATCGCGGCGGCCAGACTGTTCTGCTGTTTGTAGGCGGACAGCTTCTTCAGGATCAGCGACGGGGTGACCACCTTGTTTCGCATGGCCGTTACAACCTGATGGATGTCATCCCAGTGGCTTCGGATCAGATTTTCATCGAGGCGCTGGCCGAAGAGCGGGGCCAATTTGCCATATCGGGCACGAGGTTCAAAGGCGTAGAGTTTTCGGTCGGATAGCCTGGGAATACGCGGCTCAAAGTTGAGGCCGAGCAGGTGCATGACAGAAAACACGATGTCGGATACCCCGCCGCCATCGACATGAAGCGCCGAAATTTCTGCTGAACTCTCGTGGCCGAGAATACCGTCAAGCGCGTGAATCGCCTCGCCAGCGGTGCCCGCAATCACGGTCTGATGAAGCGGTGCATAGCGATCCGTTATAGTGGTGTAGATTTTGATGATCGGATCGCGGCCATAATGGGCATTGACGGTGCCGCCGCTTTCCCCTGGTCCACCGAGATAAAAATGCTGTCCATCGGCGGACGCGCGCCAGCCTTCGCCAAACCATGCCGCCATTGGTTCGGCATGAATGGCATCGGTGAGTGCACCCAGCCCGGCGCGGAAGGTATCTTCGCGCATGTGCCAGGTCTGCATCCGCAGCAGCGCCCTTCTCGAAGCCACGTCGCAAATGTCGGCCATGCGAGAGAGGCCAAGATTGGTCGCTTCGGCAATCAAGGCTGCCAGAAAGCCGTTCTGGTCGCTGGGCGGAAGCCCGGTTGAAACATGACTGAAATGATCGGTAAAGCCGGTCCACTTCGCGACCTGTGACAGAACATCGGTAATGCGCACCGTGGGCAGGATACGATACGTACGTACGGCAAGCTCGCGGGTCTCTTCGCTGTCATCCGCGTCGTCCTTTGGCATTTTCGGAAACCGGAGGCGGTCTCCGGCAAAGAGCATGGCATCCTTCCCGGATAGGCCGTGCATGGTGGACAACAATGCCTTATCAAGCTGTGCCGACCGTTCTTCGAGCCACTGGTCGAATGACGGCTTGGAAAGTGTGGGCAGTGCGGCGACCCCGGAAACGACGCTTGGTTGCAGCAACTCTTCCAATGCGCGGTGCATCCTTGATGATGGCACCCATAGATCGCCGGACGCCAACGCGCTCGACACTGTAAAATATGTCGCAAGTTCCCAGTATGTGCGGTCGAGCTTGCCGTCGGCGAACAAGTGGCGCTGCCAACGGCGTTCGATATGGCCGAGAGGAATGTCAGCTGGCAGGGCTTTTCGCCAATTGCCATCAAGTTCGATCAGAATCCCGATCGCGGTGCGCAGCGGCGCTGTCGCCCGCCGACCTTCGAACGTAAAACTGCGCAAGAAGCGGCTGCCCACCTGCTTGAATAACTTATACTCGGGCGCAAGTTCCCCGGTGACGTCAGGTCGTCCGGGCTTGGTTGTGCGTTTGATCAGCAGGGCATCGGCTTCAATCAGGTCCAAGCTGGCAACAGCCGTCACCGCCGCCTCAACATCGTCGCCCTTGCGAATGGCCTTCGCCATTGCACCCAAAACGTCCGCAATGCGGACCAGACGTTCCCGCCCCTGATCGGCGGATGCCAGGAGGGTTTCTTCAAGCCGCTTGCGCGCCCGAAGATGGGCGCGACCGACGAGTGATCCGAACATGGCCAGAGCTGCATCGGTCAGGGTTGCTTCCAGTTCACCTATCGTTGCAACCAATGTTGCCATCCGACGCGGCAGCGTCATTTGCTGCAACGCCTGCGC
Organism: Erythrobacter donghaensis; assembly: GCF_001557325.1. Taxonomy (GTDB): domain Bacteria; phylum Pseudomonadota; class Alphaproteobacteria; order Sphingomonadales; family Sphingomonadaceae; genus Erythrobacter; species Erythrobacter donghaensis_B. The sequence continues at coordinate 31,510 of NZ_LSJS01000192.1, read as the reverse complement.
GGTATAGCGCACGCCTTCACGCGCCAGTTGCGCAAGCCGCAGCTTGAAATAATCGGGAAGCGCCAGCTCGCCGATTCCCAACCTGCGGATATAGTCAATTTTGTCGAGGAGCTCGAACAGCCCGCGCGCGCCGACGCGGATCGGAGGCTCGCGCAGCCAACTTAATCGGCTCTGCTGGGCATGGGTCTTGTCGTCCAGCACAGCATTCAACTTCGCCTTTTGCTCCGGATTGAGCTGAGCCAGAATGTCAGCTGCAACTTTGGTATCGGCAGCGTGCATAGCTGAAGCTGTCATTCTCTCAATGACGCTGACCCCCGGAATGATGATTTTCTGTTCACGCATCCTGCTGATCAATCGTTCGAGCAGAAGACGGCCATCGGCGCAGGTAATTGCCTCTGTTTCGAGCCATTGCTTCAGCTGGGCTCGAACGGGATGCGTCAGATCGACAAAGCCATGGTTGCGCTTGATCGACGCCAATTGTTCATATCGGGTCGGTCCGCGCTTGGCAAAGTCAGCAATGACATCGGCATCGATGTCAATCTGTTCCGCGACATGATCGAGCATGATCGCAGGGAGCAGTTCGCCTCGACGAAGGTATCGACCCGGAAAGCGGAGACAACAAAGCTGCAAGGCATAGCCCAGCTGATTGGCTGGCGAGCGCAAGCGGGCGATCGCCGCACGCTCATTTTCGTCGAGACTATGGTATATAACAACCTCTTCCTCGGTTGTCGGCAGCGCGAGCAAGGCCTCACGCTGTTTGACCGTCATGGGAATGCGCGCTGGCATGTCCGAATCCCTTCACAAACATCTTTCCATTCGCTACAGTTTTGAAAGAGGGTTTTGAAAGACGCAATCTTGCACCGCATGGCGATGACGATTGACCTTTCAGAAACGACCGTTTGCGAATGAGGGTCCAAATGCTGATCGGCTATGCCCGTATCTCGAAAGGCGATGATCAGAGCACGGCACTGCAGCTGCGTGCGCTCAAGGAGGCGGGGTGCAAGCGTGTCTTTGAGGAGGCCGCCAGCGGTGGGAGGTGGGATCGCCCGGAATTGCACCGCATGCTCGATCAACTCCGTGAAGGCGACGTCATTGTTGTGTGGAAGCTGGATCGGTTGTCGCGGTCGCTCAAAGACCTGCTTCACCTGCTCGACAGGATCGAAGCTGCTAATGCAGGTTTCCGATCGCTCACTGAAAGCATCGACACCACCACGCCCGCAGGCCGCATGATGATGCAGATGGTTGGCAGCTTTGCAGAATTTGAGCGCGCGATGATCCGCGAGCGGACCAAGGCGGGTCTCGATCAGGCTCGTTCTGAGGGCCGCATCGGCGGTCGCCGCCCCAAGCTCAATGCCAAGCAGCGGGCGGAAATAGCCGAGAGCGTGATCTCAGGTCGCAAGTCCGCTGCTGAAATGGCCCGTATATTCGGGGTGAGTCAGCCTACTGTTTCCAGAATCGTTGCGACGGTGCGGCATGGCTGAACCCTGCATTCGCCGCGCTGTTGCTGAAGATATTGCTGATATCCAGGCTTTGACCATACGCGCCTACACCAAGTGGGTTGAGGTGACGCCCAGACCGCCCCGCCCAATGACGGCAGACTATCACCAAGCTTTCGCCGACCATCGCTTCGACCTACTGATCGACAGGGGCCAGTTGATTGCGCTTGTCGAAACTGTTCCCGAAGGCGACGAACTGATGATCGTCAATGTTGCGGTCGAACCCAAGCGACAAGGTGAGGGACACGGCGTCAGGCTCATGCGTCATGCCGAATACATTGCACGGGAGGCAGGATTGGCAGCCACCCGTCTCTACACCAACAAGCTCATGGCCGCGAATATCGCACTCTATGAGCGCATGGGGTATGTGTTTGAAAAGGAAACCCACCATGATCTGGGGACGGTCGCCGTGCACATGGTCAAACTGATTGAGAACCCACCTGCATGAAATCTGGCCATGATCTCTCCCGCCTGATCAAGTTCACCTTTCGCGAGGATTGGCGCGATGCGCTGGAAAGCGTGATGGCTGACCATCTGGGCCTCGCTCAGGAAGAGTTTGACATCGAATTCGAGGAAATTGGCGATATTCTCGGTGATCACTATGAAGGCCTTCTATTCGGCTGCGCGCTGGAAGATCTGATGAGTCGCCGTTTTGAACCCGATGGTATCAATCTGGTCGATGATTATCTGAAGCGTCGGGGCTGGAACGAAACAGCGCTTACCAAAGCCTACATGCGAGCGCTGCGCGATTCTGTGTGCAGCCTCTATGAAGTAAGCGACGTCGTTCCTGGCCAATCTTTCCTGGCCCGCGATCTGGTCAGGGGTGGCGAACCGATTCAGGTGACGGAACGGACCGCAACACGCACGCTCAAGCCATGGGACAAGATCTCGGCGCGGATCGTTCCTGAGCGCAAAGGGCATATCCTGTCTGGCGCGCTTCTTCCATTCTCTCCCGATGGAGCCGAGACCCTTCTGGCAGGACTGCGCAAGGCCGGGGGCAAGCGGCGAAAATCCGGCCCGCTCGACATCGACGACGAAACGCTGGCAACCCTCGCCCACCTGTTCACGACGGGTTGGCTTTATGACGTGCTCCCCAAGGCTCTCGGCCTTCAACAACCGGTCATCCAGAACAGCGACGGCGACGAGTTGATGTTCCACAAGGTCCGCTTCCGCCTTGCCAAAAGCGCATCAGCTTCAGATCTTGCCGCGCGCTTTGATGACCACCCGGAATTTTCAGGCGAAAACGATCATTTCTGGAACTGGTTGAAGCCATCATCCGGGCAAATGCCGCGCGCCAAAGGCAAAGGCGCATTGGCAATGAGCACTACCATGGAAAATGGCCAGACTGTCTATGGGACGGTGGAAGTTAAAGGCCGCACCCTGTTGCTCGCCGTTAACTCAGCGAAGCGCGCGCAGGAAGGCATCATGCTGATCATGTCTATTCTCGGCAGCATGGTGGGCAAGCCGCTGACCGAGATCGAAACCGTCGAACAGGCCATGCGCAATCAAAGACCGCGCGAACCCGAAGAAGCGCCGGTGCCCCCCGAAATTGCAGCCCAGATTATCCACCAAGCCATGGACAGGCATTACAGCGAAACGCTCGATCAACCAGTCGGCGCGCTCAACGATAAAACGCCACGGGAAGCAGCAAAAACTGCAAAGGGCCGTAAAATGCTCGTCGATTGGCTCAAGCTCATCGAAAACAACTCTGGGCGGCAAGCAAACCCCAATGATCCCATGGCAACATATGATTTTTCGTGGCTATGGGCCGAACTCGGCGTCGCGAAGCTCAGGAAATAGCGCTTTCAGATGATATCCAAAGCCCTACCGTATATCTGTGTCCCAATAATGCACTGAGGCCGGTCGGGGCGCACTCGCTTAGATCGGGATTCCTGACCGAAGCTGCGAAGGCTGGTGCTTCACTGCCCAAAATGCAGGAGGTCTCGCGACAGAAAAAGGTGGAGGTGCTGCTTGGCTATGTCCGAGATGCGGCTTTGTTTGAGAACCACGCTGGCGAGAGCTTTCTCTAGCCTAGGTTCAGGCTGAAACGCGGTGCCCCAAGGACCAAGGGAGCCACCGCGACACTTACCGCGCGCACATACACCGTGACGGTGGTCTGAAATGTAACCGATTTTGAGCAGAGTCCGACGCCAAGTTGCACTGCTACCCAACTTTGGACCGCTTGGGTCTAGAGTTTTCCGCCTCCAGATAGGCACTCTCGTCGCGGAAAAAGATGTCCCGACAAGCCGCATCAACGTTATGAACGCCTTTCAAACCGGGCAGCCAACCATTGCCAGGGGCAGCGCCATGATCCAGCTTCTGGCGGTCTTTCTGGCCGGCTCTCGCGCAATTTGAGTTCCAAATATCCCATTAAAACAATGGGACATTTTCATTTGAACTGCAAATTCAAGCCAGCGCACAGCAACTGCACCTCGTTCGCGCAAGCCGCGACACGTTGATGAAGAAACCCGGCCTCATCCCGAAACCGGCGCGCCAACTGGTTTTCCGGGACGATGCCCAATCCGACCTCATTGCTGACGAGTATGAGGGTCCCTTGCGCAACCGTGATGGTCTCAATGAGTGTGCGGACTGCCGCCGGGATATCGTGATCGCCGATCAGGAGATTGGTCACCCATAGCGTGAGGCAGTCCACCAGCAAGACCCGGTCGGGTGAGGCATGCAACTCGATCGCTTCCGCAAGTTTAAGGGGGGCCTCGACCGTTTCCCATTCCACGCCGCGATCCGCCTGGTGCCGAACGATACGGTCGCGCATTTCCTCGTCGAAAGCTTGAGCAGTAGCGATGAAGACTGGCGACAGGCCGGTCGCCTCGGCTCTGGCCTGTGCATAGCGGCTCTTGCCCGAGCGCGCTCCGCCGATCACGAACAGGCTACGCATCGTCTTTCCCCCCTTGCGAGTTTCAACAAACCATCCACATCGAGATGATGTTCAAGCTCAGCCGCGATCGCATTGAGCGCGTCATCCACCTTCGAATCATGGTCGATCCCGTCCGACTGCGCGCCGAGCATGCCGAGCAGAGCTGAGCGCAGCGCCGTGCTGGCAAATGCTCCGTGGACGTAAGTGCCCATGACTTGCCTGTCTGCACTGGTTGCGCCGTCGGGCCGCCCTTCGCCGAGCAGTGCAAAGGGGTGACGGCAATCGGCACCGCTGGTCACGCCCATGTGCATTTCAAAGCCGGTGAAGGTTTGCTCGAGCGCAGTGCCCGCCACCTGGCGTAGTGCCTTGTCTCCGGTCAGGACCGTTTCAACATCCAGCAGACCCAGACCGGCGATATCTTCAGGTGGTCCCTCGATCCCTTCCGGATCGGCGATGCGGCGGCCGAGCATCTGATAGCCGCCGCAGATGCCCAGAACCTTTCCACCGCGCCGATGATGCGCAAGGATATCAATGTCCCAGCCCTGTTCGCGCATCGCCTTCATATCAGCGATCGTGGCTTTTGATCCGGGCAGGACGATCAGCGCACAATCACCGGGGATGGGCTGGCCTGGTGGGACCATGACCAGTTCGACCGCGCTTTCCGCCTTGATTGGGTCGAGATCGTCGAAATTGGCGATGCGCGGGATGATCGGGCAGGCGATTTTCAGGCGACCGGCAGATCCCTGCGCGGTTCGTTCAAGCACGACCGCATCTTCGCTTGGCAAATGGGCAGTGGCGCGCAGCCAGGGCACCACGCCATAGCCTCGCCAGCCCGAAAGCGCCTCGATCTGCCGATAACCGTCGGCAAAGAGCGCCGGATCGCCGCGAAACTTGTTGATGAGAAAACCCCGGATCATCGCCGCGTCGTCCGGGTCCAATACCGTCCTCGTGCCAACGAGCGCGGCTATGACGCCGCCGCGATCGATATCGCCGACCAGCACGACTGGTAAGCTGGCGGCACGGGCAAAGCCCATGTTGGCGATGTCGCCGGCCCGCAGGTTGATCTCAGCCGGCGAGCCGGCGCCTTCAACCACGACGACATCGCACTGCGCCTGCAGCCGGTGCCAGCTTTCCATGACCTCGGGCAGCAGTTCGCCACGCTTGTGCCGGAAATTGCCACCGCCCAGCGTGCCGCGGACCTTGCCGTGAACGACCAATTGTGACGTATGGTCGGCCTGAGGCTTGAGCAGGACCGGGTTCATATCGGTGTGCGGTTCGACCCGGCATGCGGCGGCCTGCAAAGCCTGGGCGCGGCCGATCTCGCCGCCATCGACGGTAACCGCAGCATTGTTCGACATGTTCTGCGGCTTGAACGGGCGAACGCTCAGCCCGCGATTGGCAAAGGCGCGGCACAGCCCGGCAACCAGCACCGATTTCCCGACATCGGAACCCGTGCCCTGCAACATCAGCGCGCCCATACGATATCCTTCCAGGTGAGAGCGGCCACGATGGCCCAGAGCAACAGGCAGGCGCGGACATAAATGCGCAAAGCGCGCCTGACGTCAGCAGCGCCAGCATCGCGCCGCCCGCTGCCGATCCAGTCCTTGGCATGGGTCACACCATCGTAGGACACTGGTCCCGCGAGCGCGAGATCTAGCGCGCCCGCCATGGCCGCCTCGGTCCAGCCTGCATTGGGTGAGGCGTGGCGGCGGTGATCGCGCCACAGCGTGGCCCACCCTCCGCCGCCGGCAAGACATACCACGACGCCGCCAAGCCGAGCCGGCAGCAGGTTCATCACATCGTCCATGCGCGCCGCAGCCCACCCAAAGGCGCGCCAGCGCGCTTCCTTATGGCCGATCAGGCTGTCTGCCGTATTGATCGCTTTGTAGGCCCAGACGCCGGGCAGGCCGCCGATAACCAGCCAGAACAGCGGCGCGGCGATGCCGTCGCAAAAGCTTTCGGCCAGACTTTCGATTGCAGCTCGTGCCACACCCGCGCGATCAAGGGTGTCGGTATCACGCCCGACGATCATGGAGACGGCATGGCGCGCACTTTCGAGATCATTCTGCTCCAGCGCGACTGCGATGGGAAGAACATGATCGTAGAGGCTGCGTTGGGCCAAAGCGGGCCAGGCCAGTGCTGCGGCACCAAGCCACCAGCATGAGCCCAGCAGGTGCCGGGCGAGCGCGGTAAGGCCAAGTCCAGTCCCGATTGTCAGCACCAGCAGTATCAGCACGGTCATGACGCCGAGCGTCCTGCGCATGCCATCTGAGTGAGTTGGCCGGTTCCATGCGCCTTCGCAGGCATTGATGATCCGGGCGAACAGGCCCACCGGATGTCCGACACGGCGATACAGCGCGCCAGGCCAGCCAATGGCAGCATCCAGCACCAGGGCCATGAGCGCGAACGGTTCAGCCATGGTCTTCGAGCACGGCACAGAGACGCTCCATCGCCTCGTCGTTGGCGGGTAGGCCAAGGCGTAACCAATCCGGTTTATCGGCGAAGGGGCGGCTGAGGATCGCAGCCCGGGCAAGACGTTCAAACAGGTGTGACGCGTCCGGCGTCGTTATCAGGCGGAAGAGTGGGCATGCGCCGCTTGCCAACAAACCGAACGAGGCCAAGCGCTGATCGAAACTGGTGGCCTCGGCGATGAGGCGCTCCCGCATCGCGTCCTGCCAGGCGATATCCTGATAGGCGCGGGTGCCGATGGCGATCGCAGCCGCCGAGACCGGCCAGGCACCTAGCTGCTTACGCAGACTCGCCAGGATCGGACGAGGGCCCAGCACAAAACCGAGCCGCAATCCGGCGAGGCCAAAGAATTTCCCGAAGGACCGAAAGATCAGAAGTCTGTGCCGATCATCAACTTGGTCGGCGAAACTGTGGTCGGGGTGGCAGTCGGCAAAGGCTTCGTCGATTACCAGCCACCCTTTCCGACCACGCCGCACCAGAAGATCGCTCAAGGCTTCCCGAGAAAGCAGGACGCCATCCGGGTTGTTGGGGTTGGCAAGGATCAGGCTTGATCCATCGGCCAGCGCCAGATTGCCAAGCGTTACGGGATGGCTGGAGGCCGCCATCTCGCCGTGGGTGCGATAGGATGGAACGGCGTGGCAGACGTCATCGCCCAGCACCCTTCCGGCGAGGCGAAGGCCAACTTCGGTGCCTGGCACCGCGCAGACATGATCGGCATGACACCCGAAGCTGGCGGCGGCCGCTTGCTCCAGCGCGCGCAGGGCCATTTCATCGGGCAGGGCAAGCCAATCGATCTCGACCGCCCCTGCACCGGGCCAGACATGCGGATTGATCCCGGTGGAAAGATCGATCCAGCCGCGCGCATCGTCGCCGAAATGCGCGCGGGCCGCAGAGAGGCCGCCGCCGTGCCATGTCCAGCGATCGCGGGTCATGCGGCCGCCATCACGACAAACGCCAGCAGCAGCGCCGCCTCGATCAGCTCAATCCCGGCGCCGTGTCCATCGCCCGAGATGCCGCCAATAGCGCGCTTGATCCACAGACCCCATAGTGCCGCAGCAGGAACCGCAATGAGCAATGCAGGAAACGCCACCGTGGTGGCGAGAAGTACTGCGGCCCACAGCGCCAGATCGATCGGCCTGATCGCGCCCCGAAAGCGCGCACCCAGCCCATCGTGCAACGGCGGCAGCCAGCAGGTCCATGCCAGCGGCGCGATGCGCGCGGCGACCGGCACCCCGATCAGTGCCAGAAACTGGCTGTGCTCGATCATGCCATGCAGCAGCACGAGCTTGGTCAGCAGTTGCACGGTGATGGCCGTTACGCCGAAGCTGCCGACATGCGGATCTGCCAGGACGGCGAGGAGCCGCTCGCGGTCCTTGTGGGCCGCGCCGCTGGCATCGGCCATATCTCCCAGACCGTCCAGGTGAAGGGCTCCGGTGACGCCAACCCAGGCGATCAAGGCGGCAAGGGCTCCGGTCCAGGGATCGGTCCTTGCTCCAACCCAGGCGGCCCCGGCAACGATAAGGCCAATCACCAGGCCAGCAGCTGGAAACCAGCGCATGGACTGGGCGAATTCCTCGGCAGAAACCGTGAGCCGGGGTGTCGGCAAACGGGTGAGGAACTGGAGTGCGATGAGGAAGCCTTTCATGCGATCGGGCGCTTCATGTCCAAAGGCCCGCGATCTGGGCTGAGCGCGGCGTTCCCGGCCAGACCCGCAGGCTGATCAGCGCGGCATAGGGAAGGTCAAACGCCCAGACCTGCCGCTGTCCGAAGCCGAACAGGCTGGCCAGCGCAGCCCGGATTGCTCCGCCATGCGTTACGACCAGCGTGTCTTGCGGCGGGATTGCGGCCAAGGCCGCTTCCACGCGCGAAACCAGAGCAGACCAGCGCTCACCACCGGGTGGCGGATTGGCGTCCGGGTCGTCCCAGAACGCGCTGATCGCGGCACTGTCGACCTTAGCGGGTGCCAGACCGTCCCAGTCGCCGAAGTCCAGTTCGCGCCACCGTGAGTCGAGGATCGGGTGCAGCCCTCTTGGATCGGCGATAGCTCTTGCTGCCTCTGCCGAGCGCTGGAGATCGGAACATACAATCGACTGGAACGACAGTTCCTCGACCTGTGCCACGCATGATGCGACGCCCTCGGGCGTCGTAGGCGCATCGGTCCTTCCGAGAAGCAGACCGGGGTGGATGGGCTCGCCATGCCGCATGAGGTGCAGGAAAAACTCGCTCATACGCCAGCAGCCACGCCAGCTTCGGCAAAAGTGGCCATCTGGTTGTGTGCGGCGAGAGCTGAACGCACGATCTGGGCCGCGACCGCAGCGCCGCTCCCTTCGCCCAAGCGCATGCCCAGAGTAAGGAGCGGTGCGAGACCGAACCGCTCGAGCAACCATTTGTGACCAGGTTCGGCCGAACAATGCCCTGCCAGGCAATGGTCGACGATTGCAGGTTCGGCGGCAAAGATCGGCGCGATGGCAGCGCAGCAAATGAAGCCATCCAGGAGCACCGGCACCCGAAGCTGCCTTGCACGGACAATTGCGCCTGCCATTGCGGCTATTTCCCTCCCGCCCAGACGCCGCAGGGTTTCGAAAGGCGTTGCCGGAGCAATCTGATGGAAGGCGAGTGCTGCTTCGATCACACCGATCTTGCGCGCCACGCCCGCCGGATCGAGCCCCGTTCCCGGGCCGACCCATTCGCCAGCTCTGCCTCCCAGTGCCTTTGCACAGAGGGCTGCAGCGGCCGTAGTGTTGCCGATGCCCATCTCGCCAGGGACAAGGAGATCAAGGCCGGCTTCGACCATGGCGGCCCCGGAACACAGCGCGGCAAGACATTCGCTTTCGGTCATGGACGGGGCTGAGGTGAAATCGGCGGTTGGCCGGTCAAGCTCCAGCGCCAGTACCTGAAGATCGAGCCCGGCAGCGGCACACAGCGCGTTGATGGCAGCGCCACCTGCTTCAAAATTGGCCACCATCTGGTGGGTGACTTCGGGAGGAAAGGCGCTCACGCCCCGTGCCGTGACGCCATGATTGCCCGCAAAAACGACTGTACGCCCTCGTTCCAGTCTGGGTCGTTCACGCCCCTGCCAACCGGCCATGAAGATCGCGATCTCTTCCAGCCGTCCCAGCGATCCTGGCGGCTTGGTCAGTTGCGACTGCCGGTTGCGCGCGCTGGCCATTGCTGTTTCATCTGGCGCAGGCATATCGGCAATGGCAGCATCAAAGGCATCGACGGAAGAAAACGTGCTCATTGCGCGACAAAGCCCGGCGGCGGTGTGCGGGTGATGAAGTGGCCTTTGACGCCCTGCGGCCAGTCCTTGAACGGAACCCGGCCATGTTCGCTTTGCGCATAATGGACGGCGTAGTCGAGGATGGCAGCGGCGGCCTCTTCATCGGGAGTGAAGCGGCCCAGAACATACCCGACTTTGCCTGGCGCACGAAGGTGGACCGTGCAGAATTCGCTGCAGGCGAACAAGCAGGGCATTTCCTGCACCGCGATACCGGAATAGCGTTCATCGCGTGCCTGCACGGCGCGCAGGGCCTCGACCATACGCGCGCCACCACGCACACCGGCGTCATCCTCCTTTGCAGTGCTGCTGTGTCGGCAGGTGTTGCATGCTACTACGGCAGGGCCGTCCTCGACGGGGATCAACATAAGTTCTTGCTCCATAGATTAGGGGGTCATCGGTCGAACACTCGGTTGGACACAGGTTCCCGGGCTTGCCAGCCCCGCCGCTCCAATTCGGGTGTCTGGGACGCGTCCTGGGGGTATCCGATGCACAGCAGTGCAATCAGCGACCAGTCGGCGGGTACGTCCAGCAAGGCGCGGATGACGCCAGGCTCGAGGATCGATACCCATCCGACGCCAATGCCGCGGAGCCTTGCCGCCAGCCAGAGTGTGTGGATCGCCAGCACGCATGAATAGCGCAGCATCTCCGGCATACTGACAATGCCAAGTCCATGGCCTGCTTTGGGCTGCTCATCACAGAACACCACGATCAGTTCCGGGGCCTCGCGAAGGCCATGCAGCTTGAGCGAACGATACAGTTCCTGCCGGGCTTGGCCGGCATATTGCTGAGCTGCTTGTGCGTTCTGTGCATCGACATGGTCGGCCAGCGCCTGACGAAGGGTGGATGAACGCACGCGCACGAACCGCCAGGGCTGCGCATTCCCGACCGAAGGTGCGAGGGAGGCACACTCCAGCAGCGCACACATCTCCTCTTCGGCGACAGCACGGGCTTCGAAGTGCCGCACATCGCGTCGCCAGCGCAGCAGCTGCGCAAATCGAGCCGCGAACTCGGCATCGAACTGAGGCGGCAGATCGCTCAGAACTCGATCCCTGCCTGCGCCTTCACGCCTGAGCGGAAAGGGTGCTTGATCATGGTCATCTCGGTGACGAGATCGGCCGCCTCGATCAGTGCATCGGGCGCATTGCGCCCGGTGACGATGACATGTTTCATCTCGGGTTTCGCGGCAAACGCCTCCAGAACCTCATCCAGGGGCAGGTAGTCATACCGAAGGACGATGTTGAGTTCGTCGGCTACCACCATCTGGTAAGCCGGATCGGCGATCATGCGGCAGACTTCATCCCAGGCAGTGCGTGCCGAAGCGATATCGCGTGTCCGGTCTTGCGTATCCCAGGTGAAACCGTCACCCATCGGCTTGAACTCGACATTTTCCGGGAAAGCGTCGAACACCGTCTTTTCGCCTGTCGCCATCGTGCCCTTGACGAACTGGACGACCCCGACCTTCATGCCATGTCCTATTGCGCGCACGACCATACCGAGTGCAGCGCTTGTCTTGCCTTTGCCCGTGCCAGTGTGAACGATCAGCAGCCCCTGCTCGCGGGTCTTGGTGGCCATCATGGTGCTACGCGCAGCCTGGATCTTGCGCATTTTCTCGGCATGGCGCGCATCTGCGCTTGCAGCATCTTCTTCGCGGTCAGCAGGCATCGGCTCGTTCCTTTCGCATCAGGTAGACATCCATGATCCAGCCGTGGCGCGCGCGCAGTTCGGCGCGGCGCGCGGCAATCTGCGGCGCAGCTTCGGCAAGTGGCCCATGGACCAGTGCTTCATGCGACATGCCCAGATAGGCACCCCACCAGATCGTGATGCCAGCAGGATCGAGGACTTCGAAGGCGCAGCCGGAATCGAGCATGACGACGATCGTGTGCACTCCCAGCGGCCAGCCTTCCCGGCGCAACCTGCGGCCGGTGGTGATCGTGACAGGTTCGGCCAAGGCGTTCAGCGGGATGGCGTGAGCAGCCGTAAGAGCCTGAATGCTGGTGATACCGGGTTCGACGCGAACAGTGAGGTCTACCCCAGCCGTCCGGAGCCGATCGGCAATACGCAGTGTGCTGTCGTAAAGCGACGGATCGCCCCACACGAGCAGCGCGACCCGCCCACCATCAGGAAGGTGAACTGCTATCTGCTCTGCCCAAATCGCTGCAATCGCATCGTGCCAATCGTCGACGGCCTGCGTGTAGTCGCCATCCTGTCGGCGAAGGGGCATGTCGAACTCGGCCATGCGGACCGGTGAGGCCAATGCGGCGTCACAGATGGAGTGGCGCAGGTCCAGGAGATCTGATTTGGCATCGCCTTTGCGGGGCAGCAGAATGAGATCGACCGCGTTGATTGTGCGTATTGCAGCACGCGTCAGGTGGTCGGGATTCCCGGTGCCTATGCCGATCAGATGGAGGTGGATCATGCCTCCTCCATCATGGGGCCGTAGATCACCAGTGCGGTTGCATCCGATCCGCCGTCGGCAAGTGACCGAGCAAGTCCGGCAATAGTGCTTCTGGTAAGTCTTTGGTCCGGTCGGCTAATGTTTTCTGCCAACAAGGCTGCAGTATCGTCCGCAAGTCCTGCCGCGACAAGCTGCGCAGCAAGCGCCGGAAATGTGCGCTTCGGCATGAAGACGACCGTTGTGGCACAAGGGTCGGCAAGCGCTGATAGATTGAGGTCTTCTGGTAAAGTGCCAGTCTTGCCATGTCCGGTTACGAACTGGACGCGTCTAGCGTGCTCGCGTCGTGTCAGTGGTATCGCGGCAGCTGCCGCTGCGGCGGTCGCCGAGCTGACGCCAGGAATGATCTCGAACGCGATTCGCGCATGGCGAAGCGCCTCGATTTCTTCTTCGAGCCGGCCGAACAGGCCGGCATCTCCCGATTTGAGCCGGATGACATGTTTGCCGGCCAGGGCATGGTCCACCAGAAGACGGCTGACTTCGGCCTGACTTGGAGATGGCCGCCCGGCGCGCTTGCCTACCGCTACCAGTTCAGCGTCATCGCGCGCGCGGGCCAGGATTGGTCCCGCAGCCAGATCATCAAACAGCACCACCTGCGCCGTCTCAAGACGAGAAACGGCTTTCAGGGTCAGCAGCTCGGGATCGCCAGGGCCCGCACCCACAAAGGATACGAACCCCTTCACGATGCGTTCGCGATCATGTGGAAGAAGGTTCCGGTCACGCGGCCGCGATACGAGCCTGTTTCGGCAACCGCGACGCCATCTGCATCGGTTACGCATGCCAGCGCTGTGTCTGTCTGCTCGAGGATCGTCGAGTAGTGGAACTCGTGGCCGCGCAGCCTTATGCCTTTGGCCAGTCCGGCTATTGGTGCCAGCAGTTCGGCCTGGCGATAGCCGAGATGCATACGGCGCTGCGCATAGCTGGTAACAAGGCCCAGCAGGCCGGCCATGTGATGCCGCTCTCCCGACTTGTCCACCAAGCCCTCGCCCAGAACCATATAGCCGCCGCATTCGCCGTGCACCGGGCGGGTCTCGGCGTGGTGACGCAGGCCGTTCAGGAAGTTCGACGCTGCAGCGATGGTCCCTGCGTGCAGTTCCGGATAGCCGCCAGGCAGCCAGACAAGATCGGCATCGCGGGCAGGGGCCTCGTTTGCCAATGGCGAGAAGGGCATGATCTCCGCGCCAGCCCGCCGCCAACCTTCGAGCACATGGGGATAGACGAAGGAAAAGGCGGGATCGCGGGCGATGGCAATCCGCTGGGCAGGGGGAAGCGGCAGTCGGCCGGGGGCCGGAGGCGGGGCGCTGTTGCTGCTGGCGGCATGGCGGATGGCATTCAGATCGACATTTGCACGCAGAAATGCGGCATAGTCCGATATCGCCCGCTCGAGATCGGGATGCTCGACAGCCTGGACCAGACCGAGATGGCGTTCTGGCAGGGTGAGATCGCCGCGCCGGGGCAGGGCACCCAGCACAGGCATGCCTATCGCTTCCATCCCCCGGCGCACTAGCCGTTCATGGCGGGGACTGGCCACCCGGTTCAGGATCACGCCTGCAAACGGCAGCGTGTCATCCAGATGCTTGAAACCGAGCGCCGTTGCAGCGGCGGATTGGGCTTGTCCGGACACGTCCAGCACCAGCACAACCGGCCAGCCCATTGTCCTTGCAATGTCCGCACTGGCGCCATTGCCGACGGCACCCCGGCTCGCGACACCATCGAACAGGCCCATCGAAGCCTCGGCAAGCACCATGTCCGCGCCAACGGCCTCTCCCGCGATTGCAGCGATCAGGCTGCCATTCATGGCCCAGGTATCGAGGTTGAACGACGCACGGCCGCAGGCGGCGCGGTGAAAAGCGGGATCGATATAGTCGGGACCGCTCTTGAAGGGCTGGACCACCGCGCCGTCTTCGACCAGCGCTCGCAGCAGACCCAGCATGACCGTAGTCTTGCCCGTTCCCGATGCTGGAGCGGCGATCATCAGGCCTGAAACGCTCATTCCCCGGCTCCTGCAAAGCGGGAGCTCGCATCCTGTGGGCGGAAGCGCCGGTCGTAGCCGTGGGCGTAGAGGCTGCTTGGTGCGAAGTCCTCCGCCCCCAGCACCCGTCCGACAAGGATCAGCGCGGTTCGTTCCATGCTGCCGGCGACGGCTGTTTCGACGGTCTCGAGGGTGGCCCGGACGATCCGCTGGTCGGGCCAGCTGGCGCGCCAGACGACCGCAACGGGGCAATCCGCGCCATAGGCGGGAGCAAGATCGGCCACGACCCGCGCGAGGTTGTGGATCGATAGATGGATAGCCAGAGTCGCGCCCGTCACAGCGAAATTGGCGAGGCTCTCGCTCTGCGGCATCGCGCTGGCCCGCCCTGGCGTGCGCGTGAGTACCAGCGACTGGCCGAGCTCGGGCAAGGTCAGTTCGGCTTCCAGAGCCGCCGCTGCCGCCGCGAAGGCGGGGACACCCGGCGTGACCGTAAACGGAATGTCCAGTGCGCGCAGGCGGCGCAATTGTTCTCCCATCGCCGACCAGACGGACAGGTCGCCCGAATGGAGGCGGGCAACATCAAACCCTGCGGCGTCAGCCTCCGCGATCTCGGCGATGATCTCGTCCAGCGTCATGGGCGCGGTGTTGACGATGCGGGCACCGGGCGGACAGTGAGCGAGTACCGCCACGGGAACCAGCGAACCGGCATAGAGGCAGACCGGGCTGGCGGCGATCAGGTCGCGCCCGCGCAGGGTCAGAAGATCGGGTGCGCCGGGGCCGGCGCCGATGAAGTGGACGGTCATGGCTGTGTTCCTTCGGCAATGGCGCAGCTGGCCATGCGATCGGGCGAGATGTGGCGCGTGCGCAACAGGCGGGCGCCCGGACCAGCGGCGACCAGCGCGCAGGCTTCTGCGACACTGCCGGTCGCGCGTGCCTTCAGGCTGGCGGAAGAGCTGGTGGGCGTAGGCGTGGTGGACAGGGACGCCGATGGGATGCCGGTCATCGGCAGTCCCAGTGCCTCTGCAAGCGGTACCAACGCAGACGTCTTGTCGATGGCGGTCGCCAAATGGGTTATAGGGGGCAGCCCGTCCTGCGCCAGTTCCAGCGCCGCCCGCAGCGAAGCGAGGTCTGCGCCGCGCCGAAAGCCGAAGCCAGCCACGATCATAGCGTGACGCTCCACTGCACCACGGGATAGCGCCCCTTCCAGCCATGCCGCTGGCCAAGGGGCACGGCATCGGCCAGTTCGATGCGCAGCAGACTGCCGCCCTTTGCGCCATGCCAACGGGTAACAGCGGCTTCCGATTCAAGGCTCACGGCGTTGGCCACCAGCCGCGTTCCATCAGGCAGCCGGGCCCAGAGGGCATCGAGCAGCGGGTCGGACAAGCCGCCACCGATGAACACGGCATGCGGATGGGGGCCTTCCGGCAGGCCTTCGGGCATCCGGGCATTGATCACATCCAACCGGTCTACACCCAGAACCGTGGCGTTTGCGCGGGCGCGGCCGGCCCGTACCGGATCGGCTTCAAACGCGGTCGCCCGGTTGGCGGGATGAGCCAGCAGCCATTCGATCGCGATTGACCCAGAACCCGTGCCGATATCCCAGAGCCATTCACCGGCACGCGGGGCGAGGGCCGAGAGGGTCAGGGCGCGCACCGGGGCCTTGGTGATCTGCCCGTCGTGATCGAACCACGCATCCGGTCTGCCGGATGTGGCGGGCAAGACATTGCCTGAACCGGCGAACGCGATACCCACGGCAACGGGATGGGCAATGTCTGCGAACGGCAGGGCTTGCGCGGTCGTCACGCGGAGGCGTTCACGGGGGCCGCCCAGCGCTTCCATCACATGAAGCGTCGATGGGCCGAAGCCCTTGCTGGTCAGATATTGCGCCACCGCTGCAACGGCATCGCCATCGCGCAGCAGGACGATTGCGCGCTGGCCGTGCGCAATATGGGGGCGCAAGCGTTCCAGCGGCGCTGCGTGCAGGCCGAGGCAGGCCGTTTCCTGGATCGGCCAGCCCAGCCGGGCGGCTGCAAGGCTGAAGGTCGATGGCGCGGGATGCGCAACCCATTCCGCCGGACCGAGATGGCGCGCAAGGCTTGCGCCTGCGCCGAACCAGAACGGATCGCCCGATGACAGCATGACCACGCGCCGCCCGCGATGCGCCAGCAGTTCGGCTATGCCATCGGCAAAGGGAACTGGCCATTCGAAGACCGCGCAGCTAAGCGCGGGAAGCAGCGCAAGATGGCGCGCCGATCCCATGACCAGTTCGGCCCTGGCCAGCGCGGCCCGGCCCGCTGAGCAAAGGCCGTCCACGCCGTCTTCACCGATGCCGATGATCGTCAACCATGCGCGAGGGTCCATGTCAGCCATGCCGAATGTTCTCCTGCTTGGCGGGACAACCGAAGCGAGCGCACTGGCGCGCCTGCTTGCGGCAGCGCAGATTGCGACGACGCTCAGCTACGCGGGCAGGACCGACAACCCGCGGCCACAGCCGGTGCCGATCCGCGTCGGCGGCTTTGGTGGGGTGGCGGGGCTTGTGGCCTATCTCCAAGACCATCGCATCACGCATCTGGTCGATGCGACGCATCCCTTTGCCGCGACTATGAGCGAACATGCCATAGAGGCTGCGCGGATTGCCGGGATTGCCCATATCGCCCTGACCAGACCCGCATGGGAGGCCGGGCCGGGCGATCGCTGGACATGCGTGAGAGACATTGCCGATGCGGTGGCCAAACTGGCGGGCACGCCGCGCCGCATCCTGCTTGCGCTGGGCCGAATGCATGTGGAAGCCTTTGCCGCACAGCCGCAGCATCACTACCTGCTGCGCTTTGTTGACCCTCCGGCTGCGCCCCCAGGCTTGCCCTCCCACGACCTTGTCATCGATCGCGGGCCGTTTACGGCTGAAGGTGATCGGCTGCTGATGCAGTCTCACATGATCGACCTTGTTGTGTGCAAGAACGCCGGTGGCACGGGCGCCGAGGCAAAGCTTGTCGCTGCGCGCCAGCTCAAGCTTCCGGTCGTGATGATCGACCGCCCGGTGATCGGTGACCGGATCGAGGTTTGTCGCGCAGAAGATGTGCTGGAATGGCTTGGTCATGAGGCCATTTCCGCAACGGACCGGGGCGTATAGAGGATTGGGCCTGCCGCACGTTCGATGATCCGTGTCCGGCTTGATCCCACGATCACCGTGGTGCGCATGTCGGCCATTTCATCGTGCGCCTTGCCCAGCGGCACGATGCGCAGATCTTCCTCCGGCGTTGTGACGGCGCGGGCAAACAGCATCGGGCGATCATCGCCGCACACTTCTCTTAATACGGCCAGCGCACGAGCGAAGCCTTCTGGGCGCGCCTTCGAGCGGGGGTTGTAAAGCGCCACGGCAAAGTCCGCCTGCACGGCCAGCCGCAGTCGCTTTTCGATCATGGCCCAGGGTTTCAGGTTGTCGGAAAGATTGATCGCGCAAAAATCGTGACCCAGCGGTGCCCCGGCCCGTGCACTGGCGGCCAGCATGGCGGTGATGCCTGGCAGCACCCTGATATCCAGCGTCCGCCAGCGGGAAGGACCTGCCTCAAGCGCTTCGAATACCGCCGAGGCCATCGCGAACACCCCCGGATCACCTGACGATACGACAACGACCCTGCGGCCCTGCGCCGCAAGATCGAGCGCCAGAGCGGCGCGGTCGAGCTCCACCCGGTTGTCCGAGGGGTGAAGCGTCAGGCCTTCGCGTGCAGCTATCCGGGCGACATAGGGAATGTACCCGATCACGTCCGTAGCCCCGGCCAGCGCGGCGGTGACTTCGGGTGTGACGAGTGCCTCGTCTCCTGGTCCCAGACCGGCGATTGCTAGCCAACCCTTGTCCTTTTCCCCGTTCATGGTCGCCGCCCCTGACCATGGATCAGCAGGATCGAGAAATAGGGGGTCACCGCTTCAGCCTCGGCCAGCATGGTGACGCGCTGTCCGGGCATCGCTGCGTGTTCGACCAGCCATGCCGCATCCATGCGCCCGGCGGCTGCCACGGCGCGGCGAAGCTTGGGCAGGTTCCGACCGATCTTCATCACCACCAGCGCGTCAGTCTCGCGGATCCGGCGGGCAAGCTCGGCTTCCGGCAGCGTGGCCATGACCACGGTCATCACATCATCGCCCCAGGTGATCGGCAGGTCCGTCGCGGTCCAGGCGCCAGACATGCCCGTGATGCCAGGGACGACTTCCACCGGTATGCGGCCTGAAAGGCGGGCATGGAGGTGCATGAAGGAGCCGTAGAAGAACGGGTCGCCCTCACACAGCACGACGACGTCCTCACCCTGCTGCGAAATCGCTGCAAGCCGCTCCGAACAGTGCGTGTAGAACGCCGACAGGCAGGCATTGTAGCGAGGATCGGATACCGGGATTTCGGTGGTTACCGGATATTCCATCGGAAACTCGATCACGTCAGCGCGGAGCATCCCTTCCACGATGCGCCTTGCCTGGCCGGGCCGCCCGGCCTTGCGGAAATAGGCGACGTGGTGCGCCGTGCGTACAAGCCGGTCGGCGCGCACGCTCAGCAGGTCTGCCGCACCCGGACCAAGCCCGACACCGTGAATGGTGCCGATTTTCGTGCCGGCGTTCATTCTGCCGTACTCGCCAGCGCGTTGATGGCCGCCACGGTGATGGCACTTCCGCCAAGGCGGCCCTCGACGACGCAGCAGGGTGCAGGAGGAGCGGCCCAGAGGGCAGCCTTGGATTCAGCTGCTCCCACGAAGCCCACCGGACAGCCGATGATCGCCGCAGGGCGTGGGCAGGCGGGGTCTTCCAGCATGTTCAGCAGATGAAACAGCGCGGTTGGTGCATTGCCGATCGCCACGACCGCGCCCGCCAGAATGGGCCGCCACAGTTCCAGCGCGGCAGCGGATCGGGTGTTGCCGATCTTGCGTGCAAGGTCAGGCACCGCAGGATCGTGCAGCGTGCAGATGATTGCGTTGCTCCCGGGAAGCCGGGCGCGGGTGATCCCTTCAGACACCATCCGCGCATCGCACAATATTGGCGCGCCGCTGGCCAGCGCAGCGCGTGCCGCATCGGCAAATCCCGACGAGAACCGGATATGCGCTGCAAGTCCAACCATCCCGGCCGCATGGATCATCCGCACCGCCACCTGTTCTTCGCCTGGTGCGAAAGGGGAGAGATCGGCTTCGGAGCGGATCGTGGCAAACGACTGGCGATAGATCGCTGCCCCGTCGGTTTCATAGACATGGGGCATCAGACGGCTCCAAAATGCGCGAGGATTTCGCTGGCGCTCAAGGCGGAGCGGGACGGAGGCGATCCGGCTTTGCCAGCAAGGACCAGATCGAACCTGCCGTTGCGTCCGGTCAGCGTGACATCGGCCACCTGCGAACAGGCGCAGCCTTTGGCACAACCCGAAACGTGCAGCCGCCCAGAGATATACGGCCCAAGTCGGCGCGCGAGCGCGCGAGTTTCAACCGTTGCCTGCGCACAGAATGGTGCGCCCGGACAGGCCTCAACATGGGGCAGCGGATCAGGTCCAGCGCCGGTGAACGGTTGGGTCCCGGCAGAACCAGCCCCTTCGATCAACAGCCACCGCCACGGTGTTGTCCGCAGGCCGGAAGCAGGGCCGGTTTCGAGCAGGGTGGTTAGAGCCGGAGCCTCTATCAGCCCGAACGCCAGCGCGACCGATGGATGATGTCCGGTGCCAGAAACATGGCGCGGTTCAGCCTTTGCAGGCGCTATCGCACCTTTTGCCCATGCGGGAAGTTCCGCATCCCAACGGGCCATGCGCCCTGCTGCCGCGCCGCCGCTGGCGGCGAACCAGTGAGCGAGAGCGATCAGGGCGTCCGCTTCCGTGCCTGGAGACAGGCTTGATCCGGTGGGGCGACCATCGGCGCGAAGCATGAGGCTGCCGTCCGTGCCGCGTTCGACACGGAAATCGCCGGATGCGCCGGTCAGCACAGCGGCAGGGCCGGCATCGATGACGAACCCGACCTTGCCGGGAAGATCGGGCCATTCGCCTATCCGGGCCAGCAGGGCGTTGGCGATGCGGTGGGTGTCGTCGTTCTCCTGCCAGTCGGGCGCGACAAGGACGTTGCGCCGCGCTTCGAGTGCAGGCTCGGGCTGCACTAATTCCAGCGTAATCAGCCTTTGGATCAGCAAGGGCCAGCGATCTTGGGCAACGCCGCGAATCTGCAGATTAGCGCGCCGCGTCAGGTCGATCAGCCCGCTGCCGCAGGTGGCGGCCGCATCGCAAAGGGCCAGCGCCTGCTCCCGCGTCAGCCGCCCGAGCCGGGGTTTGACCCGCACCAGTAGGCCGTCTCCGGACATCATCGGGTGCCATGCGTCCGGGCACCAGCCCTTGACGGCAAATCCGGTCATGGTGCCTCCCGCAGGCTGGCCAGGATGGAGTTTCGCCGGGTGCGCCAAAGGCCTGCGGCATGAAGCGCCGCAAAGCGCGCCTCCATCGCCGCCAGTGCATCGGGATTTTCGCGTTCGAGAAAGGCACGAACTTCGGACTGGCCGAGCGTTGCCTCGTGATAGAGGTCGATCAGCTGCGGCGGCACGCTGCCGGAAAGATGTGCGAAAGCACCTAGGTGGTCCAGCGTCGCGGCCAGTTCCGCGCCCCCACGAAAGCCGTGGCGCATCATTCCTGCGATCCAGCCTGGATTGGCGGCTCGGGCACGGACCACGCGGGCAATTTCTTCGGTCAGCGTGCGGGCCGCCGGATTGTTCGGGTCGCGATTGTCGAGATGATAGAGTGCGGCCTTGCCTCCGACAATCGCCTGGGCTGCGGCAAAGCCTGCCTCGTGCCCGGCATAGTCCGCGGCCAGCAAGAGGTCGGTTTCAGGCAGGTCTTGCAGGTGGACGAAGGCGTCCGCGCTGGCCACTCGCAGACGGATGCCATCGGGGTCAGCCTCGCTTCCCGTGCTGAAATCGGAAACGCCATCCAGCGCGTGATCGGAGGCTGCCAGCCATGCTTCGCCCGCCGCACGCCGGGCATCGTCGGTATAGGTTTCGGCCGCGTCTCCGATCCCGAGCCCATACCGGCCCGGACGCGGACCATAGACGCGCGGCGCCGGGGCCAAGGCAACGAAAGGGTTCCAGTCGGCAGGTTCGTCCCTGGTGCACAGCGCCAGGACGGCCTGACCGAACAAGGCGGGCAGGGTGGGAAAGGCATCACGAAACAGGCCAGAAACGCGCAGCGTTACATCGATGCGCGGGCGGTCGAGCATGGCGAGCGGGAGAATCTCGATCCCCGTCACGCGCTCTGAAGCCATGTCCCACATCGGCTTTGCCCCCAGAAGGTGCAGCGCCATCGCAAACTCTTCACCAGCCGTGCGCATGGTGGCCGAACCCCAAAGATCCACCACAAGGCCGCGCGGGTAGTCGCCGTGATCCTGCAGGTGGCGGCGGAGCAGCTCCTCGGCGAGCACGACGCCCTGTGCATGCGCTGCGCGCGAAGGTACGGCGCGCGGATCGATCGTGTAGAGGTTGCGCCCCGTCGGCAGCACATCGGTTCGTCCGCGATGGGGCGAACCAGATGGTCCGGGAGCGATCCATCGGCCGTCCAGCGCAGCCAGAAGCCCGTTCCGCTCTGCCGCGCCCTGTTCACCGCGCCCGAAAACGTGGAGACCGTCACCGAACTGGCTGGCTTTCACATCGCAGACGAAGCGATCAATCCGGGTTATTGCCTCGACTAAAGTGGTGGCGGTATCAAGGCCGAGCTCTGCCTCCAGCCCCAGCGCGGCAGCTTCCTCGCGGATGGATGTCTGCAGCCGGTCCCGGCGGGCAGGGTCCAGCCCGTCGGCATTGGAGAATTCGTCCAGCAAGGCCTCGATCCGGCCCAGCCCGGCGCCGCTTCCGGTCGGGACGAGCGGCGGCGGTACATGGCCGATGGTGACAGCACCGATGCGGCGCTTGGCCTGCGCTGCCTCGCCCGGATCGTTGACGATGAAGGGATAGATGACCGGCATCGCTTGTGTCAGCGCTTCGGGCCAGCAAGCGTCAGACAGCGCTACAGCCTTCCCCGGCAGCCATTCCAGCGTACCATGCGCGCCAACATGGACCAGCGCATCCGTACCCTGCTGGCCCAGCCACAGGTAGAAGGCGACATAGGCGTGCCGCGGGCAGCGCGAGAGGTCGTGATAGTCTGCATCGCGACTGATAGGCTCCCCCCGCTCGGGCTGAAGCGCCACCAGCACCTGGCCGAGCGTGAGCGCCGGGAAGCGAAATGCCCCATCGACAGCCAGCGGATCGTCTTCCGGCTCTCCCCATGCCGAGGTAAGGTCCTGCCGCAGCGTCTCGGGCAGGGCGGACATGGCAGTGCGGTAGGCATTCAAAGGCCAGACCAGATGCTCAGCCGCCAGCCGCCTGGCAAGATCGCTGGGTGGGCCGACCTCGTACCCGGCTGCCGCCAGATCGGCGGCAATCGCATCGACTGAGGCCAGCGCGTCAAGACCCACAGCGTGCGCCATCTGGTAGGCCTTGCCGGGGTAGGTCGACAGGATCAGGGCGACGCGGCGTTCGCATGCCGGCTTGCGGGCCAGCCCGATCCAGCGCGCCACCCGGTCGGCGATCGCTGCGATCCGGTTATCATCGCCGCGGTGCGAATAGGGAGCGAAGCCGAGTGCCGGATCGCGTTCGCCAGCCTCTTTGAAGCTCGACACGCCTGCAAAGATGCGCCCGTCAATCTCGGGGAGCACGACATGCATGGCAAGGTCAGCCGGCGAGAGGCCACGCGATGTGCTCGCCCATCCTGCGCGCGGCGCGGTGGCAAGTGCGATCTGGAAGACCGGAACGCCCGCCCCGTCGAGCGGCGTTCCGCCGTCCTCGCCTCGCGCGGAAAAAGCCGTAGCATTGACGATGGCTGCAGGCGCCAGTGAACGCACCCAGCGATCCACCTGCGCCCTGACCTCAGGGGGCTTGAGCGAGGGGACGAAGATCGAGAGCGCGTCAAAGCCGCGTTGTTCAAGCGCGGAATGAAGCGCGGCGATCGGGTGCAGGTCGTGTGCGGCGAGGTACGCACGGTAGAAGACGATCAGGATCAGCGGCCGATCCGCATTGGGCCTGAAGGTGGCAGGATCGATGATCCCGCAGGAGGGGTGCCATCCGCCAGTTGCCGGCAAAGCCGTGCATTGCGTCACAGTGCTGACGCCAAGCCCTGCGGCGTGCGCGAGAGCGGCCAGGGCCGCGCGCGCCGCTGCCGCACCGCCCTCGTCACACAATTGGCAAAGCTTGGCCAGCGTGGCGGGAGAAAGCGTGGAGGCACTGTCGAGGCGCCAATCCGGCCGACCATCGGCAGGCAGGACAGCAAGCGCAATCCCGCGCGATCGGGCCAGGATCTCGACCTGTTGAAGGCCGTAGCTCCAATAGGGCGTGCCGCCGATCAGCCGGATCAGCACCGCCTTTGCCCCGGCCAATGTCTTTTCGATATAGGTGTCGACCGACAAGGGGTGGATCAGCGCGGCAAGGTTGGCGAGCCGCAACGAAGGAAATGCCGGGTCCGCCGCTTGCGCCTGGCGCCAGCCTTCCGCGAACGCACCAAGATCGCTGTCCGAGAAGGACAGGACCACAAGATCCGCAGGCTCCTGCCCCAGATCCTGTGGGATGGCCGTTTCTTCCATCCCGTGCGTTTCGCGAAAGATGACGTGCACGGCCTGGCTTAGCCTGCCAGCACCGCGCGAATGGCAGGCTCGTCGATATCGTCATGCTCGGCGATGGCGACCAGGGTAGTCTGGCGCTGCTCATCGGGGCGCCATGGGCGGTCATACTGGTGACGAACCCTCGACCCGACAGCCTGCACCAAGAGGCGCAAGGGCTTGCCAGTCACGGCAGCATAGCCTTTCACCCGCAGGATGCGATGATCGCGGGCGAGCGTTTCGATACGCGCCACCAAATCGGCGGGATCGGCAATCTCGCCGAGCGCGATGACGGTGCTGTCGAAATCGTCGTGCTCGTGATCATCCTCATTGTCGTGATGCGAGGGCCGGGCGGCGATATCATCTTCGGCGGCAGCTCCAAGTCCAAGGATCACGCGAGGGTCGACGATCCCTTCGGCTATCTCGATCACAGGCACGGGGCGGGGTGCTTCGGCCGCAATGGCTGCCCTTGCGGCAGCGACTCCGTCAGGTCCGGCCAGATCAACCTTGGTCAGTAAAACCAGATCGGCGCAGGCAAGCTGGTCCTCGAAGACTTCGGACAGCGGAGTTTCGTGGTCGATCCCCGGATCGGCGGCGCGCTGGGCCTCCAGCGCTGCAAGATCGGGGGCAAACCGACCGGCAGCAACCGCTTCGGCATCGGCCAGCGCAAGCACGCCATCCACCGTGATGCGACTGCGGATTGCCGGCCAGTCGAAGGCCTTGAGCAAGGGCTTGGGCAGGGCCAGCCCTGATGTCTCGATCAGGATATGGTCAGGGCGCGGATCAAGCGCGAGCAGGCGCTCTACGGTGGGAATGAAATCGTCCGCTACGGTGCAGCAGATGCAGCCGTTGGCCAGTTCGACGATGTTTTCCGCCGGGCAATCGGGAATGGCGCAGGATTGCAGGATGTCCCCATCCACCCCCAGAGTACCGAATTCATTGACGACCACAGCCAATCGGCGTCCGCCAGCGTTGCGGATCAGGTGGCTGATCAGCGTGGTCTTACCGGCACCCAGAAAGCCGGTGATGATCGTGACGGGTACCTTCGACAGGTCCGACATGGCAGTTCCTCCGCGCGCCAGAGCGACAACGGGCAGGGCTTGCCGGACAGGTCCGGTCGGCGCGCGACAACGGGCAGGCGCGACAGACGCCCGAAACCACGCGGCCGTGCAGCCCCAGCCACACAGCTTCGTCGCTCAGACGGAAG
This sequence comes from Erythrobacter donghaensis, assembly GCF_001557325.1. GTDB lineage: Bacteria > Pseudomonadota > Alphaproteobacteria > Sphingomonadales > Sphingomonadaceae > Erythrobacter > Erythrobacter donghaensis_B. The sequence continues at coordinate 6,142 of NZ_LSJS01000192.1, read as the reverse complement.
AGTACCGTGCCTTGGCCATCCCCTGGACCCGGGCAAGAGCGACCAGAGCGCCGGCAGGTCTCCTGGCTCGCGGGTCACAGCTTGATGCACGCCTTCCCAGATGCGCGTTCATGCGCGGTCCAGTGGCTTCTCCTGCACGCGCAGGAAAAATGTGCATCGCGCTCTCCGCTTACAGTTGCAGGGACAGCCGCGGATTTGAGAGCCATGCTCCCGCACCGCATTCCCGATTAAGCCCCGTTGGGGGCACCGGCGCGATCATCGATGACACGGGCAAGCCCACATCATCATTGAATATCTCTAAACCCAAACTTCTATCATGCCAATCAAAGTTCGCGCTGAAATTGCAGGCGCAACCTCACTGTTCCGTTTCGTCGGTTTCAACGGGCGCACGGTCAAACCAGACGCGCCAGGGACCCACGCGCTCGTGACCGGCGGCAGCAAGACGGCGCAGGACGATGCGGGCTTTCGTTCGGCCCCGCCGTGTGTCGGGCCAATCAAAGAATTCAGGGTTTGCGCCTTCAGCCACAGCGGTGCGGATATGTGCGTCCACGGCACGATCCTGATCAAGGCCAAAGCGTTCAAGCATAGGTGAAAAGGCGGTGTCCGTATCGGGCACGAAATTGTGCCGTTCACCCAGTGCGTTTCGCCAAGGTGAGCGAGGGTGAATGTTCAGGATCGACTGATAGCCATCCGGAATGGGGACGTTAGCGCCATGTGGCCGACCCTTCCCGATAAGCTTGGCAAGCAGATGGGTGTGCGGGCCTTCCGGCGATTTCCCATCCGGAGGCGGAATCGGTTGGAAGACTTCGATCCGTCCGGCAGGCGAGAGCATGACCCGGTGGGGCTGGGCACGCAGAACCTCGGCCATGACTGTTGGCGAAGACAGCAGGTCCTGACCTTCAAGAGCCTCGAGAGCCCCGATCAGCGCTTCGTCGTCAGTGCGGGCGCACATCTTTATGGTGCCGTTACAAACGCCCATGTCGACCAGGCGGCTCGATTGGTCTTCCCTGCGAATGGCGTCGGTATCGGTGCCCAAAGATACGACAGCCCGATCGACCGAACCAGTCAGAGGCGCGCAGAGCGCCATCGCATGGCCCCAGCTTTCGCCATCAGAGGACAGGCTATCCCAGGCAAGGCATTCAAAGCTATCCGAATGCCTGATCCGCAAGGCACCGCGAGCGGTCACGATTTCGATATTGTCGCCTTCGTTTTGAACCGTGGCCGGCTCATCCTCGTCGCGAATGAATTCGCCGATCGCACCGAATGTGCCGATGCTCCAGCCATGGCCAGGGTCGGACGCGAGACGTGCCAGTTCGTCAAAGGAAATCTGGTTCATGATGATACCCCGGACTTGAGAAAGCGGACGGAAATGCCGTCCCCGTCACGAGATAACCGGACCGGAACGTCATAAAGCGAGGTGAGCAGGCTTTCGGTGACGACTTCGTGCGTCGGACCGTGTGCAAGCAATCGCCCATCGCGGATTGCGAGGATCGAGTCCGCGAAGGCCAAGGCCAGATCAAGATCGTGGATCGCCATGACAACCGTGCACCCGGCCGTGGTCCGGGCCTTGAGACGCTGGACGGCATCGATGGCATGGCGTGGATCCAGACCCGCGGTTGGTTCATCAACGATCAGAAGCGCTGGATCGCCGACAATCGCGCGGGCCAGCATTGCCCGCGCCAGTTCGCCACCCGACAATTGCGTGGCTGGCCGATCCCGCAAACCCAGCAGATCGCAGGCGAGCAGTGCATCGTCGATGGCGGGAAGCAGAGCGGACGGTATGCTGCCGAATGCTGGCAGCGCCGGAGTCAGCCCGAGCGCAACCACGCGCTCTACGGTGATCGGCCAATCAACCCCCGCACGTTGCGGCAGATAGGCACGCACCTTGGCAAGTTCCCGCCGGCCAAGGCGGTGGAGGTCCTTGCCATCGAGTTCGACCGAACCTTGCGCCGGACGTTTCAGGCCAGATGCGATATCCAGCAAGGTGCTCTTGCCCGCGCCGTTGGGGCCGATCACGGCGGTCAGGTGGCCCGACGGAACGAAGGCCGATATCCCGTCGAGAACCAGACGCTGGCCCCGGCGCGCTGAAACACCATGAAAGTGCAGCGCGCTCATGCGGTGCGTCTCCGGACATGAAGGACCAGCCACAGGAAGAACGGTGCCCCGATCAGGCTGATGAACACCCCCAGATTTAGCGGCATGCCCCGGAATACCAGTGTCCGCGAAGCGATGTCGGCGAGGGTTACCAGAACGGCTCCAACCAGCATGGCCGGGATGAGTACCTTGCCTGGACGATGGGCGACCAAAGGCCGGGCAAGGTGAGGCGCAATCAGGCCGACGAAACCGATCGTTCCGGATACGGCGGTTGCGCCTCCGACGCCAAGGGCCGTGCCGACCAGTGCCAGCATGCGCGTCCGTGAAACCGCAATGCCCAGGCTTTCAGCCTGCGCTTCACCCAATGCAAGAGCATCCAGAGCGCGGCCCGTCAGCAGAAGCATCGTACCCCCGGCAAGGATAAAGGGTGTGGCAAGGCGAACATGATCCCAGCTTCGATCGGCAAGCGAACCCATCAGCCAGGTCATGATCTCGTAAGCGGCATAAGGATTGGGGGAGAGGTTGAGCGCCAGACTGACGCCTGCACTGGCTATGCTGCTGACTGCCGCGCCGGCCAGGATGAGCGATAGGGTGCCACCCCCGCGCGCAAGGATGAAGGCAATGCCGGTGGTGACGAATGCACCGGTCAGACCAAACAGCGGTGCAGCAAGAGTAAAACTTGCGGCAAAGCCGAAATAGATGGCAATGACCGCACCGAGCGAGGCACCTGCCGAAACGCCCAACAGGCCGGGGTCAGCCAGCGGGTTTCGCAACAGCCCCTGCATGACGGCACCCGAGAGGCCAAGGATGCCACCGATGGCCATCGAAAGGAGAACCCGTGGCAGGCGGATCTGGGTGACGATCTGGCCAGCCAGATCCGCGTGATCGAAAGCCAGCGCCTGAAACGCTTCGCGTGGTGTCAACCAGACGGAGCCAGCCAACACCGAAGCGAAAGCGCTGGCGAGCAGACAACTGACCAGCATGGGAACAAGCCACCGGGTCATAGCGATTTCCCACCGGCAAAGGGAAGGGGAGAGCGGGCATGGAGAGCCGCTGAACGAAGTTCGTTGCGCAACTGCATCGCGGCTTCCGTCACCATCGGCGTTCCGCAAACGTAGTACGCCTGTCGGATCGTCAGCGTACGGTCACCGTCCCAGTAGCGACGGATTAGAGGGTGTCGCTCGACGTTTTCGCGAAGCCCCGGGCGGCGACCTACCCCGGCGCCTTTCACCAGCAGGGACGGAGCAGAAAGGAGCAGGATTTCGATATCCGGTTTGCCGTAGCTGCTCTTCTGCAGTGAGTTGGCAACATTGATCGCACCGGCGGTCTGGAGCACAGTGTCATAGAGAGACCCCGTGCTTGCATTGAAGCCAGCACCATCCCACGCAGCCACTCGTAGGGGCGGGCCCGGATCGCGCGCAAGGTCGGCCAGTTGGCGGTCCATTTTTGCGATCAATTCTTCGCCGCGAGCGGGCTCTCCTACTGCCTTGGCAACCTGTCGGGTTATCCGGCGGATATCCTCGTAGGTTTCCGCATGATCGACCTCGATCATTGGAAACCCTAATCGCTTCAGCAGTCCGCGTGTTGCCGGCGTCGTAAATGCCCCGGCAATAACGAGGTCCGGCTTCTGGCGCAGGACCTCCTCCGACATTCCATGGTTGATGTCGACACGCGCAGCCTCGCGGAACATGAGTGAGCCGTCGGGATCGCGCGACAGCCAAGTGACTGACGCGATCCGCTCAGGTGGCAGCAATGCCAGGACAAGCTGATCCGTGCACTGGTTCATCGACATGACATGGACTGGCTTTGCTGCCGCCTGGCTGCGACTACCAGACGGCTCCGTGCAACCGGCCAGAGCCGGAAGCACGGAGATCATCCAAAGGAGGCAGAGCGCCTTGCGGAACATCAGAAGCGGACGCGAACGCCGCCATAGCCTGCGCGGCCCGGGGTGGCGAAGCTGAACACCTCTTCGTATTGCTCGTTGATGAGGTTTTCTACGCGCGCAAACAACGAAATGTTGGGCCGCAACTTGTATTCAGCATTCAGGTTAACCAGCACATATTCCCTCAGGGACACGCGCACCGGAATGAAGCTTGGATTTGTAAACGCGACATCGGTCTGACGCCCGTTGTAGCGCACTGTCAACGTACCCGAAAAGCGCTCATCCTTGCTGAACACTGTCGCGTTGAAACTGCCGATATGCTTGGGGCGACGCACCTCGACTGTGCCGTTTTCTCGCGCATGAAGCCATGTGTAGGCGGCGTCCAGCCTGATCTGAGGAATCGGACGGGCGGCAAGGGCCACCTCAATGCCATGCTGTTTCGACAAAGTTGCACGGTTTGATGGCGTCGCTATGAAGGTCGGAGCGGGGAAGGTCGTGAAAATTTCGTCCTTCAGGCGGCTATCGAAATAGGTCGCGCCTATGGTGGCCTTGCCATCGCTGAAGCTTTGCTCGATGCCGGCTTCCCACCCTTCCGACTTCTCGGGCCTCAGGTTAGGGTTGCCAATATAGCGGCCATCGGAAAATCCAAAGAGCTCGAAATAGCCCGGATTCTTGACCCCCGTTCCATAGGCACCGCGAACACGGGTACCAGTCGGGAGCGAATAACTGCCTTGAACCCGCCAAGTTGTGGGGTCATCAAAGCGATCATTTTCGTCATGGCGGATTGATGCACCAAAAGAGAATGCGTCGTTGATCAGCAGTTCATACTGCCCGACAATCCCGATATTGTCGGTGGATCTTTTTCCCTGAAACGCGAAGGATGACGGTGTGGTGTTCTGGAATTCTTCGCGCTCGACGTCGATTGCGGCGGTCAGACGATGCCGGATGGCGTCGGTGCCCAGCCGCAGGCTCGATTCAAACGAGCCTTTGTAGCGGTTACCCTTGTTGCCGTAATCGAAGCCCGCAGCGTCGAAGCCCTTGCGCTCGCTCAAGGCGACTTGCCCTGTCACCGCGTTCGTCCAGCGTCCGTCGAGTCCGATCAGTTCAGCTCTCACAAGACCATAGAAGGCCTTGTTTCGGAAGAATACGCCGGGGCTGTCGACGGTGAATCCGAAGAGCGGGCTCGCCGGATTGTTCTCGCTGTTGTTGGTCTCGGCTTCCGTGAAGCTGTAGCGGGCAACGCCGGTCAGTTTGAAGGTTTCGGACGGTGACCAGATGAGCTTGGCCGAAAGGCCTGCGATGTCGGAGCCGACATCCCTGCTGCCATTTCGTGCCGTGGGATAGCCGCCGGTGTGATAGTAAGCGCCAGAGACGGCATAATCGAGATTGCCAGACACTCCGGCCGCACGCGCGCTTCCGGTGAAGGTGTTGAAGCTGCCGCCCTCTGCGCGCAAGCTGACCCCCGGAGCCTCCTTACCGGTCAATGTCAGATACTGGATAACGCCGCCGATCGCGTCCGAACCGTAAAGCGAGGACTGCTGCCCGCGCAGGACTTCAACGCGGGCTTCTGGATCGGCAATGAGAGTGGCGAAATCGAACTCGCCAAAATACGGGTCCGAAGCTTCTATACCGTCAATCAGAACGAGCACGTGGTTGCCCTCGGAGCCGCGAAGCCGGAGCTGGGTGAGGCCGCCAACAGCGCCGGTGCGGCTAACGGCAACGCCCGGCACATCGCGCAGAATGTCCGAAACAATCCGGGTCTGGCGCTGCTCCAACGCTTCGCTGTCCAGTACCGTCACTGACGCACCGAGCTTGTTTACGGCCACGGCCTCACCGGACCGCGACGCCGTCACGACAATGGTTTCGCCGCTGTCATTGGTTGTAGGCTGTCCCGGGTTCGACTGCGCGAAGGCCGGGCAGCTGGCTAGCGCCAGCGCAAACGTGGATACGAGAACAGGTTTCTTCATCGGGATACCCCCCTGGTGCCGAGCAACTGCGCGACAAAAAGGGGCAACCGGATCCATCAACTCCCGAGGCGAGTCGGGAGAGCGCACGAACGGTCGGCCAGGCCAACGCGAATGGGCACAATTCACCCGCGCAGGACCAACCCTGCGGCCCCAGCCGCAATGGTTCGTCGCTCAGACGGAGGTTACCGTGCCATGGCCA
>NZ_LSJS01000020.1 GCF_001557325.1 Erythrobacter donghaensis | reverse complement strand
GATATAGCTGGTGACCACCCCGATCGCCACCGCCGCCACCCCGACGCCGAGCGCGACGAGGAGCCCCCCGCCCCCGCCGACGCCCGAAAAGGCGATGGCGATGGCCGGAAGCACCGCACTGCGGATCGCCCCGAGCGCGCCGATGACGACGCCGAGCGGCGCGGTGCGGCGGGTGTCGCTCATGCAGCGGCCCTCACATGGTCTCGCGGCGGATATGCGCGCGGATCTCCTCGCGCATCTCGCGCGCCAGCGCCTCGCCGAGGCCCGGCAGGGAGACGCTGGCATTGTGGTTGCCCGCGGTGTGGAGCGTCAGCGTGGCGATGCCGAAGAACCGCTCGAGCGGGCCCTGCGCCACGTCGATATGCTGCACCCGGCCGAAGGGCACGACCGTGTCGGAACGGAACATGAGGCCGCGCACCACGCGCAGCCGGTCGGCGCTGATCTGGTAGCCGCGGGCGTTGTAGCGGGTCTGGGGAATGCGGATGATCAGCGCCAGCGCGATCAGCAGCACGGGGCCGGCGATGCTGCCGCTCGGGAACAGGCCCTCGCCCTTGACGGCGGTCTCCAGCACCAGCGCGCCGACCAGGAACGGGATCGACGACAGCGTCGCCTGCACGCGCAGGACATGCGAATAGTTGGGGTGGAGCTTCGTCAGCGCGTCATCATCGCCGGGCGGCTGGGGCAGGGGCGTCTGGTCCATGGTGCCTTATCTGCGCAATACAGCCGCCGCGCGCAAGCCGCTTTTCCGCCCCTTTCCTAGCGCATTTAGGAGGGCGACGCGCGGGGCTCGGCCTCCTAGAACGCCCGAACGTCCACTCCGGGAGAGAGAACCTCATGATCACGCTCCATTCCAGCCTTGGCCCCAACCCCCGCCTGGTGCGGATGTTCATGATCGAGAAGGGCCTCGAGGAGGGCCGCGATTTCGCCCGCGTGCATTACGACATCATCACCGGGCAGAACCGGCAGGACGCGGGCTACATGGCGAGGAACCCGCAAGGCACCACCCCGACGCTCGAGCTGGAGGACGGCACCTGCCTCACCGAAAGCTGGCCGATCTGCGAATATGTCGAGGAGCTGCACCCCTCCCCCAACCTGTTCGGCGAGACTGCGGTGGAGCGCGCGACGGTGAGGAAGTGGGCGCGCCTGTTCGATCAGGAGGTGGTGGTGCCGATGACGATGGGCTTCCGCGCCGGCGCGGGCCGCCCGATGTTCGAGCCGCGCATGAGCGTCGTCTCGACCGGAGCGGGGGCGGAACTCTCGGGACTCGCGGACGAGAAGTGGCGGCTGTTCGACGGCTACCTCGGCGAGAAGGACAACATCGCGCTCGGCCGCTTCACCTTTGCCGACCTCATCATCTTCGCCTTCGCCAATTTCGGCTTCACGGTGGGGTGGAAGCTTCCGCAAGGCACCGACAACCTTGCGCGCTTCGTCGCCACGCACAACCAGCGGCCGTGTGCGGCGATCTGGAAGCAGGCCGAATAGGGCGCGGCTGGCATGGCGGCTTTCGTGACAGAGCAGAAAAAACCTGCCGTTCGGGAAGCGACCCCATTAACGTCATTGGGCTTGCACTTCGGTCATGCTGAAAGCTGCCGCAC
>NZ_LSJS01000191.1 GCF_001557325.1 Erythrobacter donghaensis | reverse complement strand
AGAGACAGGCCCCCTTCTGCGCCCCGCCCCAGGCCCCTGCGCCGAGGCTGAGGCGCAGCCGCTCGTCGGTAAGGTGGGCGACCACCGGCAGGCTGCGGGTCACGCTCGCCTGCGCGTCGGCGAAGGCGGTGGAGCCCGGCCCGCCGACCCACCCCCCTTGCGCATAGACTTCGCCCTGCGCGCCGAAGGGCAGGCGCAGCGGGGCCAGCTCGGTGACGGCATAGGCGGCGGGGCGGAAGGTGCTGAAGGCGGCAGCATCGGTGTAGCGCACCTCGCCCGCCACCCGCACCGGCAGCCGCGCGAGCGGGCGCAGCGAGGCGCCGGCGGCGATCTCGTTCTCGCCGAGGGTCACCAGCGCGCGGTAGGCGCGGGCGTAGAGCCGCGGGTCGTGGCCGCTCGCGGGCGCGATGCGGTATTGCAGCAC
>NZ_LSJS01000190.1 GCF_001557325.1 Erythrobacter donghaensis | reverse complement strand
ATCGGCAGGCGGCGGGGCGGCGGCGCTCGGCGCTGGCGCTGGCCGAGGAAGCGCGCGATCTCGACGGGCTCGTGGGCAAGCTGGGCGAGGTCGCGGCGCTCAGGAACGAGCTGGCCGCGCTTCCCGGCCCCGTCCTGCGTCCCGCTGACCTCTCCGCCGCGCTCGCCCCCGAACCCGCGCCCGCGCCGAGCGCCGCCGCCCCGCCGCCTGCCGATTTCCAGCTGCCCGTGCAGGGCCGCACGCTGGTGGGCTTCGGCGCGAAGCGCGCGAGCGGGCTCGCCTCGACCGGCCTCACCCTCGCGCCCGTCCCGCAAGCGCAGGTCATCGCCCCCGCGCGCGGGCGCGTCGCCTTCGCCGGGCCCTATCGCGGCTTCGGGCGAATCGTCATCATCGAGCACGCCGGTGGCTGGACCAGCCTCGTCACCGGCCTCGAGCGCATCGACGTCGCGGTCGGCGATATGGTCATCGGCGGATCGCCTCTGGGCCGCGCCACGGGCGGCGCAAGCCCCGTGACAATCGAATTGCGGCGCGACGGCACACCCGTCAACCCCTTGCAATTCTTGCGATAATAACGCCGCGGCGCAAAGAAACCCGCCGCACATTGCCCCTTGCTGGCACAGACCTTCCCGATGCCACGTGTTATCTGGCGTTCATCTCGGCAAACCTATACATTCGTGTGACAAAGGAGCCTGCCCCGCCCATGAGAATCGCCGCCTTCCTGCGCAGCGCCGCGCTGGTCACCTCGGTCGCGCTGATCCCCGCCACCACCGCCACCATGGCGCAGGTCGATGGCCGCGCCGCCCCCGAATTCGCCAAGCTCTTCGCGGTCTTCCAACGGGTCAAGGCGAGCTATGTCGAGCCGGTCGAGGATGACGTGCTGATCCGCGGCGCGATCGACGGCATGCTCGCCGCGCTCGATCCGCATTCGGCCTATCTCGACGGCGGCGATCTCCAGCGATTGGAGACGATGATCGACGGGCAATATTCGGGCCTCGGCCTGTCGGTGGTGATGCAGGACGGGGCGGTCAAGGTCGTCTCGCCGTTCCGCGGCAGCCCTGCCGAAGCCGCCGGGATCAAGGCCGGCGACTTCATCACGCACCTCAACGGCAAGCTGATCGTCGACACCAAGCTCGACGATGCGGTCGCGCAGATGCGCGGGCCGAAGGGCACCTCGATCCGCCTGACGATCTTCCGCCAGGGCCGCGACGAGCCGCTCGAGGTCGACGTCACCCGCGGGGTGATCGAGCTGGAGCCGGTCACCTCCGAGCTCCTGTCGGGCAATATCGCGGTCATCAGCGTCAACGAATTCTCGGCCAATGTCGGCGCGGATGTCTTCGCCGAGTGGCAGTCGCTCAGGAAGAAGGCCGCGGGCGGGCGCATCGCCGGGCTGGTGCTCGACCTCAGGAACAACCCGGGCGGGAGCCTCGACGAATCGGTCGCGCTCAGCGACCTGTTCCTCACCGACGGGCGGATCGTCAGCCAGCGCGGCCGCGCGCGGGGCGAGACGATGCTCTACGATGCCGAGACCGTTTACCGCGGCGACATGGCCGAGGGCGTGCCGATGATCGTGCTGATCAACGCGGGCTCGGCTTCGGCCTCCGAGATCGTCGCAGGCGCCTTGCAGGATCACCGCCGCGCGCTGGTGATGGGCGAGCGCAGCTTCGGCAAGGGCTCGGTCCAGTCGCTGCTGCCGCTCGGCAAGGACGCCGCATTGAAGCTCACCACCGCGCGCTACTACACCCCCGCGGGCCGCTCGGTGCAGGAGGGCGGGATCAAGCCCGACATCGCCGTGCCGCAGATCTCCGACCCCGATTTCGCGCTGCGCCAGAAGTACCAGACCCGCGAGAGCGATCTGCGCGGCCACCTCATCAACGAGCTCGGCCTCAAGGACGAGGAGCTGGAGGGCGACAAGATCGCCGATCCGCGCTTCCAGCTCACCGCCGCGCAGCTCGAGTCGCAGGGGATCAAGGACTTCCAGCTGAACTACGCCGCCGACACTCTGCGCCGCACGACGAAGAGCACCGTGGCGCTTCGCCCCGGCACCCAGCGCGCCGCCAAGCCGTAAGGGCCTGAGCCATGGACAATCTGGCGAAAGCCCGCGCGCTGGCCGTGCTGGTTCCGGCTGCGCTGCTCGGCGGGGCCTATGTCTCGCAATACGGCTTCGGCCTGTTCCCGTGCGAAATGTGCTGGTGGCAGCGCTATCCGCACTTCGTGGCGGTGGCGCTCGGCCTCGCGGGTTTCGCGGTGAAGCCCGCGGCACGCCCGCTGGTGCTGCTGGCGGGGCTGGCGATCCTTGTCTCGGGCGCGATCGGGCTGTTTCACGCGGGCGTCGAATATGGCTGGTGGGAGGGCATCACCGATTGCACCGCCCGCGCGCCGACCGGATCGGCCTTCGACTTCGGCAGTCAGGTCGTGCCCTGCGATGTGCCGCAATGGACGCTGTGGGGCGTGAGCCTGGCGGGCTTCAATTTCCTGATCTCCGGCCTCGGCGGTGCAGCCGTGGTGGCGCTGGCTGCGTATCGCAGGTAGGGTGTCCGCCAACAGCAAGGAGCCGAGCATGGACCGCAAAGACCTCCACCGCATGATCCGCGTCGACCAGGCCGGGGAATTCGGCGCGACCCGGATCTACGAAGGCCAGCTCGCCGTGATGGGCGACCGCGGGCCGCATTCGGCCGAGATCCGCCACATGGCCGCGCAGGAGGCCGAGCACCGCAGGAAGTTCGACGCGCTGCTGGCGAAGCGCGGCGTGCGCCCGACCGCGCTCCATCCGTTCTGGTCCGCGGCGGGCTATGCGCTGGGCGCGGGCACCGCATTGCTCGGGCCCGAGGCGGCAATGGCCTGCACCGCGGCGGTCGAGACCGAGATCGACAAGCACTATTCCGACCAGCTCGACGCGCTCGAAGCCTCGGGCGCCGATCCCGAGCTTGCCGCGATGATCGCCGAGTTCCGCGAGGAGGAGCGCGAACACCGCGACGCCGCACTCGCCAACGGCGCCGAGCGCGCGCCTGCCTACCCGCTGCTGGCGGGCGCGATCCGGCTCGGATGCAGGATCGCGATCAAGGTGAGCGAGCGGCTTTGATTGCGAGGGCGCCTCCGCGCCCTCGTCCTCGGTGCTGTTCCTTCGCTTCGCTCCGGGCACCTGCGGGCGGCCGTTCGGCCTTGCGGTCGCTGCGCGACCGATGATGTTTGTTTGCGCAGCCGCGTCCTCGGCTGAGTCCTCGGTGCTGTTTCGATCCCTGCGGGATCGAGCACCTGCGGCTCGCGCGCGTGCGCTCTCGGT
>NZ_LSJS01000189.1 GCF_001557325.1 Erythrobacter donghaensis | reverse complement strand
CGGTAGGCCACCCCCGGCCCCTGCCGCGCCGCCCGCCCTGCGCGCTGCGCCGCCGCGGCCTGCGAAGCGCGGCGGGTGACAAGGTGGGTGGTGCCCGCCGAACGGTCAAACTCGGCGAGGCGGGCGAGGCCGGAATCGACCACCACGCTCACGCCGTCCAATGTCAGCGAGGTTTCGGCGATGGCGGTCGCGAGCACGATCCGGCGGCGGCCTTCGGTATCGCGGCGGATCGCGGCGCGTTGTGCGGCGGGCTCGATCTGGCCGTGGAGCGCATGGATCGGCGTGTTCGGGAGGCGCGGCTCGAGCCGCTCGCGCACC
>NZ_LSJS01000188.1 GCF_001557325.1 Erythrobacter donghaensis | reverse complement strand
ATCGGGCATCGATCCCGTATCCTGATTGCATCTAGCTCATCGCATTCGTCGACTGAACGCAGATAACCCGCAAGAGATCATTGCGTCTTACGGAATGCTGCAAATTCGCTTTCGAGGGCAGCAATTCGCGCATCGCGCTCGGCAAGAGCGGTGGCCACAGCATCGGCCGGGAACAGCTGCGGGATGTGCTGCGGGCAATTGATATCCCACGCGGTCACCTCGAAGCGGATCACCTGTTCGGCCCGGGCGCGGTAGCCTTGGGGCATCAACTGTGCGGTCAGCGCGGCATCGCCTTCGATCACCTCGGCCCGGCCCCACAGCTTCACCCGCTGGCGCTGGGAGTAATCCATCAGGAAGATATAGGCCTTGGGGTTCTCGGCGAGATTGCCGGTGGTGATGAACTGGCGGTTGCCCTTGAAATCGGCAAAGGCAAGGCTCGTTTTGCCCGTCACCTTCAAGAACCCCGGCGGGCCGCCGCGATGCTGGATGTAGGGCTGTCCGTCAGCGCTGGCGGTGGCGAGATAGAAGCTGCGTACACCTTCGATGAAGCTGGCGAGCTGGGAGTCGATCATCTGGCCCATTTCCATGTCCTCGTAGATCGTGCGCGATCCCTTGCGCTCCTGCGCCGCCTTGACCGAAGACGTGAAGGCGATGTCGACTGGCCGCACGCTCATGCTGCGGCCACCTGCGGCGTCGTCAGCCAGGCCGGATCGGGTCGGGGCACACGCATGAGCTGGCGGATATGCGCGGCATTGGCGGGGCTGGTGAGGTTTTCGAGCAGCTTCAGCGCCACTTCGATCGCGGTGCCGGGGCCGGTCGAGGTGATCATGCCGCCATCCTCGACCACCGCCTGATCGACAAACAGCACGCCGTGCGCTTCCAGCTGCGCCTTCCGCTTGCCGCCCACCTGGTGATAGGTCGTCGCTTTGCGCCCCTTGATCACCCCCGCCGCGCCCAGCGCCAGCGAAGCCACACACACCGAGGCCACCGGACGGCTGCGCGCCTCGAAGTGGCGGATCACGTCAAGGAAAGGTTCGGACAGCGCCTCCTTGTAGAACCCGGCACCGTCGAAGCCGCCGGGGATCGCCAGCGCATCAAAGCTGTCCAGTTCAAGCTCGGATACCAGTGCGTTGGGGATGACCGAAAAGCCGAAGGTCGCCTTGAGCGGCGAGGTGAGCCCCGCCGAAACCAGTTCGACCGGCTCATCGCCGTCGATCGCAGCCCAGCCGAACACATCGGTAAAGCCAGCCGCCTCAAGCGGTTCGAAACCGTCGGCCAGAAGCAGGAGCACTCTTTTTGTCATGGGTATCTGTCCTTGGATGGAATTGGGTTTCATGCACGATCCCTGCCGGGTGGCAGGGGCTGGTGGTCGTAACAGCGGCTTTCGCAGGTCCGCTCGATCAGGCCTGCGAGCGGCAGGCGCCGTTCCCCGACCTTCTCGGTATCGATCCCGGCCAACCGCAGGCCGAGGAGCGCCGCTAGGACAAGTCCAGCAAGAGCCGGGCTGAGCCAACGGTGCCCGCTGTCGCCATCCACCCGTGGGGGTGGGACATAGCCCCAGACCAATTCTTCGGGCGCAGGCAGGGTGATCAGGGTCCAGTTCACAAATCGATCTCCAGCGGACCGCTGTCGCGGTGGGGCACCGCCGAGCAGACCAGCACTTCCCCTTCGGCCACAGCGACCGAGGGCTTGTTGGAATAGGCAACCTTGCCCTTGAGCAGCTTGGCCGCGCACATGCCGCAGGTGCCCCGGCGGCAGCTGAAGGGAGCACTCACGCCCCGCATCTCGGCGAGCTCGAGCAGGGTGCCGCCCTCCGGTTCCCAGCGCGCTTCCTTCGCCGAAGCGGCGAAGATCACCGGCACGCTCTCGGTCGCTGCGGGGACAGGTTCGGGCGCGTCCGCGCCCAGATCGGGACGTCGCGTCAGCGAGGACGGGCCGAAAGCCTCGGCATGGATGCGATTATCGGCAACATTGAGATCGCGCAGCCCATCATAGACCCCCTGCATGAAGCCGGGCGGGCCGCACATGTAGAAATCATAATCGCCAAACGGCAGGAACCGCGCGAGATCGGGCGCCGCAAAGCGGCCCTGCCAGGTGAAGTCCTCACCCTCGATTTCGCCCGCATCGGGTTCGTCATGCACGGTGACGAAACGCACCGCGCCCTTGGCCCTTTCGACCAGCGAACGGATCTCACCATCGAAGGGCCGCAGGGCACGGCTGCGCGCGGCGTGGACCAGCCAGGTCGGCCGGGTGCCGCGCGTGCGCAGCCCCTCGAACACGATCTGGCGCAGCATGGCGAGCATCGGGGTGATGCCGACCCCGGCCGCAATCAGCACCGCCGGGCGCTTCTCATGGCCTTCAATAAAGAAGTCGCCCGCCGGCCCGCGCGCCTCAATCACATTGCCTTCGCTGAGGCCGTGGAGATGGCCGGAAAACAATCCCTGTCGCTTGACGCTGAGGCGATAGGTGCCGTCCGATGGGGCGCTCGACAGCGTATAGGTGCGCACCACCGGTGCCGCCTCACCCGCAATACTGGCGCGCACCGGCAGGTGTTGCCCAGCCTTGTAGTTCGCGATCGCGCCGCCATCCGCGGGTTCGAGCGTGAAGGAGGCGATCTCGGGCGTTTCCTGCTCGATCCGCGCAATCCGCATGGGCCGCCAGCGCGCGGCCAGCTCGCTTGCAGCGATGCGCGCGGCGGTGTCTTCCCACGATCCGGTCATGGCGGTGTTGGGCGAGACATAGTCGGACGACTGGACCTGCCAGCGCAGCGGCAGCGCGCCGCGGCGCCGGATGATCCGGCGCGGGGTAAAATGCCACTGGCGCTCTGCCCCCTGAAAATGTTCGATCTCCGGGCCCTCGAATTCGAGTGCGGGTTCGCCCGTCAGCTGCAGCACGTCGCCGGTGGCAAAATCGATGAAGATCAGCCCAGCGCGCGGATTTGCGACGAAATTGCCAAAGGTGTTGTAGTGCAGATTCCCGGCGAAGTCCGGGATAGTGAAGCGCCCGTCGTCACCGATCCGCACGAAGCCGGGCTTGCCGCCGCGATGCGACACGTCGACCTGCCGCTCATGATCGAGATCGACGTAAGAGGCGACGAAGAAGGTGTCGGCCGCAGCGATCATCGCCCGCGCCGCGTCATCGAGCGCGGGCAGTTCCTCGGCCTCGATGGTCAAAGGTGCTTGCGGATCGCGCGCAAAGGCGAAGTCCCGCAGCTGGATATATTGCGGGCAATTGCCGAAGGCATGGCCGACGGTGACGGCAAAGCCTTCCGCGCTGACGCCATGCACGGTCCCGTTCATGCGGTTGCGCCGCCGGTTGGCCAGCTCGATGCCGAGCATGCCGATCGCGGCACCTTCGGCGATGCCGGTAGCCGCGGGGTCACTCTGATCGGGCCGGTGGCCGATCAGGAGCGAGCGCGGATCGGGCGAGCGGATGAAGCCCGGCTTGCCCATCACCAGCGAGGCCCAGACATCGCCCGCCGGATCGACCGTGCCGATCATCATGAAGGGGAGCGAGGTGTAAAAGTCCCGGTGCTGATCGGGCATGTGATCGAAAATGATCCGCGGCGCAGCCTTGGCCATGCGCTCGGCCACACCGAGCCGCTGCTGCACCGCCACCTCGCCCGGATGCCAGATCGGATGGGCGAGCGCATTGAGTGGTTCGGTTGCGGTCATCGATTGGCTCCTGGTCGGTTGAATGGGGCGGATCATCCTTGCGACAATCCGCCCCCAAAGGTGCGTCAGGCGGCTTTGCGCAGCCCGATTTCAGTCTGCTGGAAGGCGACGAAGCCGGGGAGGGCGGCGACCCGGTCAAGCCAGGCATTGACATTGGCGTAGGAGGCCAGATCGACATTTCCCTCCGGCGCGTTGGCGATGTAGCTGTAGAGCGCGATGTCGGCGATGGTCGGTGCGGCGCTACCGATGATCCAGTCACGGCCTTCCAGTTCAGCGTCGATGACCTTGAGCACGCCGTGCGCGCGGGCGATCACTTCGTCGGGGTTGAAACCCGCGCCGAAGACAGTGACCAGCCGTGCCGCCGCCGGGCCGAAGGCGATTTGACCGGCCGCGACCGAGAGCCAGCGCTGCACCGCTGCCGCTTGAGCGGGGGCTTCGGGAAGCCAGTCGGTGCGGGCGAACTTCTTCGCCGCATAGACGAGGATCGCGCTCGAATCCGCGATCACGATGTCGCCATCGACCAGCACCGGCAATTGGCCGAAACGGTTGAGCGCCAGGAAATCCGGTGCCTTGTGCGCCCCAGCGGCGAGATCGACATCGATGACCTCAACCGGTGCGCCGATGAGTGAGAGAAACAGACGCGCGCGGTGCGCATGGCCGGAGAGCGGGTGGTGATAGAGCTTCATGGCGTTGACCTTTCCTTGGTTCGATTGCCGGGTTGCTGTCGTTCAGGGTCGACGCGAGACGAACTAAACTAGGCCCGGCGGACACAGAATGCGGAAAGGCCTCAAGTCAGTATTTCAAAAAGTGGAACGGCCAAGGGCGATCAGTCTGAGCAAAACTGTGGTTGAGGACAGTCGTGCGCTGCGAATGTCGAGGAGGATCGTTACTCTCAAAGTGCGCAAGCGTTGCACTGGCTGAAACGATCATCTTGTGATCGTCGCAATTGTACCGCATCACGGTTCGCATTGAAGCAGAGAGGTGGGCTATGGACCGATACCACGCGATGCGTGTCTTCGTCAGGATCGCGGAAACCGGAGGATTTGCCGAGGCCGCGCGTCAGCTCCACATGAGCCCTCCGGCCGTCACCCGCGCCGTCGCCGCGCTTGAGGACCTGATCGGCGCTCGCCTGCTCACGCGCACCACCCGCGCCGTCAAGTTGACTGAGGCGGGGGCGCGGTATCTCGAAGATTGCCGCCACATCCTTGCGGCGATTGAAGAAGCCGAGGCTGCCGCTGCCGGGTCCTACGCCACACCAACCGGCGTTCTGACGGTCACATCGTCAGTGCTGTTCGGCCAAATCTACATTATGCCGCTGATGACCGAGTTTCTCGATCTCCATCCGCAGGTGACGGGGCGGATGCTGCTGCTGGATCGGGTGGTCAACATGGTCGATGAAGGCGTCGATGTCGCCATTCGGATCGGCCACCTTCCAGACTCAAGCTACAGCGCAATTCGCGTCGGCTCGGTGAGACGGGTCATATGTGCTGCGCCCGACTACATTGAAGCCCGTGGACTGCCACAACATCCCGGCGATCTGGCAGACCATCGAATCATTGCTGCGACCAGTGCATGGACGTCACTCGAATGGCGCTTCGGGGCCAAGGCCGAGATTGCCGTCACTGTGAAGCCCGCGCTGTTTTCGAATTCCAACGAGGCCGCCATCGGCGCGGCGCGATCAGGTTGGGGACTGACCCGGGCCCTGTCCTACCAGATCGGCCCTGACCTAATCGAGGGTCGCTTGCAGATTGTCCTGGAGGACTTCGAACAGCCACCGCTGCCGGTCAACATCGTGCATCCGGACGGGCGCAATGCCTCTGCCAAGGTCCGCGCCTTCATCGATTTTGCGCGCGATCGCCTGCGCGCCAATCGCGTTTTCAACTGAGGCAATTTCGGAAGATGGAATAATCCATTCCATCAAAGCCGAATTATCGGCGATGTCCGGTGCATCTATTGCCAATTCGTCCCCGCCTCGGGGTTTGAATTGGAGAATATCGATGAAGAACACCTTGCTTCCGCTCGCCATTCTTGGCGCGGGTTTCGTCTTTGCGGTGCCCGCTCAGGCCGACACTTTCGACGGTCCCTATGTGGGCGTGACCGCTGGCTGGGATCGCGGTGAAGTCGATTCCAGCATCAACAGCCAGGCGATCGATGCCGAAGCCAGCCGCGATGCCCTGGTTCTCGGCGGCTATGCCGGCTACAACTACAAGCTATCCGAAAAGGTCGTGATCGGTGCCGAAGCCGGCTTCACCGCCACCGTCGATGACCGTATCCGCACGGCTTCGGCTGGAAATGACCTCACCATCGACCCGCGCTACAGCTTCGACCTCACCGCCCGTGCCGGTTATCTCGTGAGCGACAAGGCGCTGGTCTATGTCCGCGGCGGCTATGCCAACAACCGTGTTCGCACCTCGCTCGACACCGGCACCGGTATCCTGCGCGATAGCGAGAACCTCGACGGCTGGCTGGTCGGCGGCGGGGTTGAATACGCCATCACCGACAAGATCTCTGCCCGCGCCGAATACCGCTACAGCGACTTCGGCAACAACGGTGGCGATTACGAGCGTCACCAGACGCTTTTCGGGATCAGCTACAACTTCTGACAAAACGCCATGTGGCCTGCCTTGTCTGCCCGACAAGGCCTGATGAGGCAGGCCTGTAACCGAGAACTCGCGCACATGACTCATTCCCTCACCAGCCGAACCATGGTTCAGGTCAGGCTCGCCCTGAAGAGCGACTGCGGCTGCAGTCGTACTTTGTCAGCACTTGAGCGTGACGCCCGCAGCTCGGGGCTTACTGGAGCAGAGATCGATGCTGCGCTCGAGAAACGCAGCTTTGAAGTACGGACCAATGCTGCGATTGCCTATGCCTGCGCATTGCAGTCTGGCAATCAACGCGTGGTGGATGAAGCGTACCTTTGCGCCTTGCGCGTCGGCTGGACGCACGAACAGCTGGAGGAGCTTGGTCAAATTATTGGCACGCTCGCCGCCAACCCACAGACCTGACGTGGCCCCGGGAAAGCGGGCCGGACACATTTTCAGCCTACGGTTTGAAATCTGCAATCCGTCGGCGGCCCGCCATTCTAGCAATGTCTTCGTGCCATTCACAATTCCAAGGAGGCTCGAGTCATGTTGCACTACGGTGACGCCGAAACAGTAGGCTCGTCGGTCGAAGTGCTGACGAGGTTCCATTCGCATAAGAGTGCGGATGAGCGGCTGATGGCAATGGCACCAGTCCGCCTGCGCCGTGCAATCAGCTTCATCGAGCGCAACATCGACGGCCCCCTGCGGGTCGACGACATCGCTTCGGAAGCGGGTATGTCGCGGTGCCATTTCATCCGCTGTTTCAAGCGGGAAACCGGGCGCACACCCTACCAGTTTGTCATCTGGCGCCGGACGCTGAGGGCAGTCGACCTGCTTGGTGATCCCGCCATCCCGTTGGTTGAAGTCGCACTCGCCGCAGGCTTCGCCTCACAGGCGCACTTCAATCAGACGTTCCGTCGCTTGATGGGAGACACGCCGGGCAGATGGCGGCGGGACCGCATGGGTTAAGGCACCGTCCCGGGCGCTCCTCGGCCGTGCCACCGATCAGCTTCCGCCTTCGTTCAGGATTTCCATGACCAGCGCCGCAGTGCGGGTTGCCGATGCGGGGTTTTGTCCCGTCACCAGTCTTTGGTCCCGCACCGCAAAGGCCTCCCAATCGCCGGCCCCTTCGTGCAGCGCACCCAACTCGCGAAGCCGGGTTTCGAGCAGGAAGGGGACGGCCTGGTCGAGGCCGACGGCGCGCTCCTCGCTATCAGTGAAGGCGGCGAGCCGGCGACCTGCGACAAACGGCGTTCCGTCAGGCTTGCGCGCCGCCACCAGCCCCGCAGGACCATGACATACGGCGGCAATGACCTTGCCCTCGCGGTCGAACCGTTCGATCAGTTGCGCAAGTTGCGGGTTTTCCGGGTAGTCGAACATGGTGCCATGCCCGCCCGGCAAGAACACGGCATCAAAGCTTGACGGATCGACCGCGGTAAAGGCGGGCGTCGTGGCCACTTCGGCCTGGAGCTTTGGATCGTCGAGATAGCGCTCAACCGAGGCATCATTTTCGCCGCGCGGACCGAGGCTCCGCGCATCGACAGGGATCGGCCCGCCCGTGATCGAGGCGAGTGTTACTTCGGCACCGGCATCGCGAAAGGCATAGTAGGGCGTGGTCAGTTCCTCGAGCCACACGCCAGTGGGCTCATCACCGGGGATCATGCGATCGGCGGATGTGGCAATCATCAGGATACGAGGCATGTCAGACGTCCTTTCGGAAGGGCATAGGTCGCGGCGGAAGGGTGTGTTCGCGCATTATGTGGAGGTGTGGCCAAGACAGGCATGGGACGGCAACAGAAAACCCAGGAATCCTAACTGATCGGCATGAGATTTATTATATTTCAGCGACGTCACTCGAAGGGTCATGAATTTTTATCGAATTTGACGGAAGGCGCGGCTAAATGAGGCAGCGCACGATCCTTGTGTGAACCAGTCGGGAGCCTCAACTTTCGATCCATTCCTGCCAATGGCTGCGAGGATTGTCCTCGCGAGCAGTCGATGCTGAGTGAATGATCTGACCGCAGCTGTGGGCATTCCTACGTCTGGAAACAGCTATTTGGCAAATGGACTATTTGCGGACTTCGGGACAATGAGAGGAACCGCTGATCGTCCGCGAATGGCCGATCGTCTAGAATTCTGATCACCTTGCCGCATGGCTAAAGAGTGGGGGTATTCAAGGGGGTAGCATAATGGCCATTGTCTAAATTTTTAACTTCAAGTCATATGCTTAACGGTTAGCCAAAAGTCCCTCCTCCGCTACCATTGAAGTAAATATCTAAACATAAACCATAAAATCTTGGAAGGTGGGACTCGAACAATGTCGGGGTTCCGCTTCTGAAATGGCTGCTCAGTCGCTGGATTCGCGCGGCTTTGAGATGCTTGGGTGAAGGACCCGCAACCTGAAAAATCCCCCCATATCGACGGGTTCGGGATATTTTGGGGCATCCCCGGCAAGGCCGCTCCGGTGCGCGTAGCGATCCTCGATCTCGGGTCGGTGTCGAGCGGCAGCGGGGGCGCGAGGTAGCGCTCGATCGGCACATCGAGCCCGATG
Source organism: Erythrobacter donghaensis (assembly GCF_001557325.1). Taxonomy (GTDB): domain Bacteria; phylum Pseudomonadota; class Alphaproteobacteria; order Sphingomonadales; family Sphingomonadaceae; genus Erythrobacter; species Erythrobacter donghaensis_B. The sequence goes on along the minus strand of NZ_LSJS01000188.1, from coordinate 15,239 downwards.
ATATCCTCCTTGGCCGGTTGAATGACTGTCCGTCCAGACACTCAGCCAGCAAGCGCAGTCACGGCGAAACAGGCAACGCCAGTCAGAAGCTTTGCCATCGCCCCTTGCTGCGCATCACCGCTTCGCTTCCAAGGGGGCAAGCCGTGCCCGCGCAAGTTCCAGAGCCTTCTCAAGCGCTTCGTCGGCAGGGACAACAACGTCAGGCTTAACGCCCGTTCCCTGCCAATTGCCTCCGGTTATCGGATTGATGGATTTTCCTTCCGGCAGATCCAGCGCGAAGTGCGGGTGGACCCGCCGGTACTCGAACGGGTGCGCACCCCCGCCAGTAACCTCGCCCACAATAATGGCGCGCCCGAGGGCTTGGAGGTCATAGGCGAAGGCCTCGGCAGCCGAGAAGGTGCGGCGCGAGGTCAGGATATAGAGCGGCTTTTTCGTGCCGAACCTTCTTCCGGGGACCCACACGGGCGAGGTGCTGGCCGACATCCTGTCGGTCGGACGATCGTAGCCTCCGCTCAACGGCTGACCTTCATCCAGCAAATAGCCGGTCACCAGACTGCCCGCCCCCGCTCCGCCGCCGTTGCGCCGAAGATCGATGATGAGCGCGTCGCCCTGTGCGACGACGTTCATCGCGGAGGCGAAGACGTCGCCCGCCATTGATACCGGCGGGAATACCCGGAGATCCAACAGCATGATGTTGCCTTCGAGGCGCTCGATCTTCTCGATCCCGTGATTGAGGTGCGCACCATACCATCGTTCCATTTCGCCGGCCGAGAAGGCCTCCTCGCCCCCCGCTTCGGCGATCGGCTGTATGCTGTAATTGAGGCCGAGATGCCCGTCGCCAGACGTCTCGCGAAGCCATCGCGTGACAGCCTCGGCATATTCTGACGGATCTGCGATCTGCGACCATCGCGGTGCCGCCCGGCGCAACTGCCGCGCGAGCCGCTTGCCGAGCTCGGCATCGACATAGCGGCTTTCCAGCAGCCTCGCTGCATTGTCGATGATGCGTGCCCGGTCCGCTTCCATGAGCACGATGCCCTGGCTGATCTGGCCGGTTTGGGCGTGGGCTGGCATTCCTAGGATCATGCAGGCTGCCATCAGCGGCAAGGCAAAACGCAGCATATCAGTCTCCCCGTGTGTGCCTGTCGATCCGGTCAAGGAAGCGCTCCTTGCGCAGCGCGTCGCTCGCAGCGTCAAGTATCGCCGAAAGGGCGTAGGGAAGCTCGCGGTCGAGTTCATCCGCGGCATCATCGATTGCGAGCCACATCGGGGCCAGCTCGCCGGCCGTGGCCGCGCCCGCCTGTGACAGCGCGACAGAGCGGACGCGCCTGTCATCCGCGACCGAAACGTCGATGAGCCCAAGCTTCTCCATCTCGGACAGCGTCTGGGTGATGGCGGGCTGCGAGACACCGGCCGCGCCCGCAAGCTCGCCGACGGTTGCACTTCCAGCCGCGAGAAGGTGGGAAACGACCGGGTAGAACCGCGGCCTGAACGGTGTGCCAAGCCGGGCGTACAGGGCCTCGACATCGCCGTCGAGCATCGCAAGGAGTGCGCGGAGCCGGGTTCCCAATCTGCTGGAGAGACGAGTCATATAAGTCCTTATGTAAATTCCGGGCCCGTCGATCAAGGGATTTCTGTCATCCTCGCCGAGCAGGGCTCCCACCCGCCGGCCTCTCGAGCACTGCATGCAGAAGACGCGTTGACTCCAGCGGATTTGGCGGCACCAATACCCCCGATGCAGTTCGGCGCATGGAGCACCCTTCTGGCTGTCCTGGCCGGCCAGAACCTTGTTCTGGGCGTCCTGCTATGGCGGACACCCGCCAACCGGATGGCCAACCGCTACCTTGCATTGCTGCTGGTCTGCGTCGCGGGAATGATGACGCCGTTCATCATCGGCTATGCCGGTGCCTATGACCGCTGGCCGTGGCTCACCTCTGCGCCGCTGGCAGTGCCGCTGGCGATCGGCCCGCTGCTCTACGGCCATGTCACCGCCCTGTCGCGCGGCACGCCCATTGGCCGTTCTCATCTGATCGCGCCAGTGTCCCAGTTCCTTTATCAGGCAGCGCTTTTTCCATTCCCGGTCGCAACCAAGTATTGGTGGGACGAGCACGTCCATCAGCCTTATCTAAGTCCTGCCCTTCTGGTGGCGGTGATCGCCTCGATGACCTTCTATGCAGTCCTTGGTTGGCGTGAACTGGACGCCTACAGGAACTGGCTTGCGGCGCGGCGCCGTCTCACCCGCCCCGCCACCCGCCTGCGCGCCGGCCTGATCTTTCTCGGCGTCATTCTTGTTGCCCGCGCCGCCTGGGACCTGTTCGACCTGCTGGTGAGGCCGATCGACTATTTCGACCTGTTCGTGTTCTATGTCCTTCTCGGCATGTCGGCCCTCGTCATCGGGGTGCTGGGCTGGCGCGATTCGAGTGCGCCGATCGCAGTGATGGATCTATCGGAGGAACGGGACTGGCACGCGCAGGGGGCGACATGGCTCGCGCGCCTCGAGAGTGAAGGCTGGTGGCGCGATCCGGAACTCGATCTCGACCGTCTTGCGCGGCTGCTGGGCACGAATACGACGCATCTTTCGAAGGCGCTGAATGAGGGGCATGGCGGTTTTGCCGAATGCCTTGGCAGGCTGCGTGCCGGCGCAGTTGCCAAGGCGCTGGAACAGGGCAGCGAGGATGATCTCCTCGGGTTGGCGCTGGAATGCGGGTTCGGCTCCAAGGCCAGCTTCAACCGCATCTTCCGCGCGCATCTGGGCATGTCGCCGAGCAGCTATCGCGCGAACGTGCAAGGCTCAAAGGTCACATCATAGGCCCGGCGAGGCCTGATGAGGCGACAGCCGCAGGTGTCCGGACGAGGGAAGCTCCGTCTGAAGACAGGAGCCTCGCATGATCCTTTCGCGCCGCCACTTCATGGCAGGAGGTGCTGCAGCCATCGCAGCCACCGGCCTGCCGACCGTACTCTACGCCGCCGAAACAGGGCGCCTGCGCCCTTCGCAGATGCGCGCGGATCTCGATCTGCTGCAGCGCGCCTATGAGACCGTTCATCCCGGGCTCTTGCGTTATCTGCCGCCTGGCGGTTTCGCGGAGCGTATTGTCGCGGCAAAGGACTGGGCGCGCCGCGAGCGCAGCCTTGGCGAGTTCTACATCGCCCTTGCGCGGATAACCGCCAGCATCCGCTGTGGTCATACCCACCCCAACCCGTTCAACCAGAGTGACGCGGCCTCCGCTGCCCTGTTCGGCGGCCGCAATCGTCTTCCCTTCGCGTTCCGCTGGATCGATGGAGAGATGATCGTGACAGGTGGCAGGGCGGGCACGAGCACCTTGGCACCGGGTTCGCGGATCACCATGATCGACGGAACGCCTGCACGTGACCTGCTGGCAGCCATGCTCCCCCTGGCGCGCGCGGACGGCGGCAATGATGCCAAGCGCGTTGCCCAGCTCGGTATCGGTGCGAGTGACCGATACGCAGCCTTCGATGTGTTCCGGCCGCTGCTGAAGCCGGCGAGGAAGGATGGAACCGTAAGGCTCGGTCTGATCGACCCTCAGGGCCGCACACGGTTGCTGGAAGCCGGTGCACTGACCGAAGCCGAAATCCGGGCGGCCCGGGCCCCCGATGATGCCCCTCTCGACTGGCCGTTCGCGATCCGTCCCGACCGGATCGGAGTTCTCACGATGGGGGACTGGGCGACATACCGGTCCAAATGGGACTGGAAGGCCTATCTCGATGGCGTGCTCGACCGGCTGATCGATGAGGGCGCAAAGGGCCTGATCATCGACCTGCGCGGCAATGAGGGGGGCACCGAGTGCGGCTGGCACCTGCTGGAAAGGCTGGTTGCGGCAGACCTGCCGCTTCCCCAGTTCCGTCGCCGGCTGCGGTACCGTGCCCTGCCATCCGAACTGAACCCCTTCCTCGACACCTGGGACCGGCGCTTCCGTGACTGGGGGGAGGCAGCACAGGGCCCGGACGCCGAAGGCTTCTATGAACGGGTCCAGGCTGCGCCGGATGAGGCGGCAATCTCGCCCCGTGGGCGCAGGTTCGGCGGGCCTGTGGCCGTCCTAGTCAATGCCGCCTGTTCGTCAGCCACGTTCCAGTTTGCCAACGCGCTTTCGGGATCGGGCGTTGCGACGATCATCGGCGAACCGACCGGCGGCAACCGGCGTGGCATCAATGGCGACGCCTACTTTTTCGTGCGCCTTCCCGAAACGGGGCTGGAGGTCGATCTGCCGATCGTCGGGATCTTCTCGGCACGGCCGGAGCCTGATGCCGGGATCATTCCCGATCGACTGGTCAGGGTCACCGCAGAAGACTTGGCGCTGGGACGCGACCGTCAGTTCGCGGGGGCCCTTGCAGTGGTTGGCGGAAATCCGCCCCAATGATCCGCCCGATCGTCGCGTTCCGGCTGATATGCGCCAACTCTGCCAGACACGCGGCGAGTGTAGAGGCAAGCGCCTTGATGCAGGAACCGATGTGCCACTTGTCGTTCCATCGAGCTTCCGGCCCCTTGCCCACGCCCGGGAACTGCCGCGTGCCAAGCACTTACAGCGATATAGGGCCGGCCCCAACCAGCGCCTGTTCACTTTGATGGTCCCGCGCTCGTACTCGAGCGGACGAGTGATATCGCCCGCTGCAGAACCGGGTCGTCGGGCGTCTCGACAACAGGCGTTTCGATGCTGACATCAGGCACGACGCCGCGTCCCGTGAGATCGCCGCTGATGCGGACAATCCTCGCCTTGGGGTAACCGACGACGATCCCGGTCCGTGACAGCGTGAAGCTTTCCATCGCCCCGTAGGTCGTCGCGAGATCCGAGGTTTCCTCGCCCAGAATGGTGCCGAACCCGTAATCCTGAATCAGCGAGGCGACACTGACCGTGTTGGAATAGCTGTGACGGTTGACCAGTACGAAGACCTCGCCCGAATAGCGATGGCCGGCGCGTGGCTGCGCGATGGGTATGGGAAAATCGATGATCTCGCCCGCGCGCGCGCGGCCATAGGCCTCTGCAAGCTTGGCTGAAATTCCGGTGGGGTCGTTGCCGGCAACGGAAAGGCGGGCGGCGTTGGATGCGACCGTCTCGGGTGTCACCTTGATCCTGAACGCGCTGGCGAAGCGGAACGGCCGGTCGGCGAACCAGGAGACGAGGTGGTCGCTGAAGGAGTTGTCTCCGCCGGGGTTGTCACGCAGGTCGATGATGACCTTGCCCGCACCCTTGTCGATCAGATCGGAGAAAGCCCTGTCCACCAGGCCGACGAAGGCGGTGTTGTCGTACATCGCATCGGGGTTCTCGGCTGCGTAGAAAGGACCAGGCCGGAAATAGCCGATCGCATCGTCGATGAGCCGCCAGGTCCGGTCTGATGCTGCCGGATCCAGCAGGGGGATCTGCGACGTCGCGGCACCCATCTCCGCACGCGTCCGGGTCCTGACGAGCACCTCTCGCCCGTCCTCGCCGTAACGGGAAATCTTCAGGCGGATCGCAGGCACGGCACCGAGGCGCTGCCAGATCAGCCGCGGCAGTTCCCATTCGATCATGCTGTGGAACATGTAGCGAGTATCCGCAGACAGATCGGACCAAAGCCCATCGATGAACGTCGTAGCCCTCTCACCCTCGATCGACAGGACCTCGTCGCCCGGCGCCAGCTCGGACTGGTCGCTGGCGTTGGTCATGATGAACACGCGATCGTCCCTGACCCGCAAGGTGAGCGGGAAGGCAGGGCCTCCCGCTTGGCGGAAGGCACGATAGGCGTCGCTGGCCGCGTCGATGCGGCTATGAGCCACCCGGCCGAAGGCGACGAAACGCTGGAACAACCTGATCGCCTCGTCGACGGGCATGGAGCGTGTCATGCGTTCGCGCAGCGCGGCGTGGAGGGCGTCGTGCTCGGCACGGGACCTGTGAGCAAACAGATCGAAATGGACCCGTGCCAGACGCTCATAAAGTTCATCGAAGTCGGAGCATAGGACATCAGGCGCGATCAACAGGTCCTGCCGGGCGTGGCCGACCCCGCAAAGGCCGATCGTGGCCATCATGCCGGCGGTGAAGGCGCGTCTTGAGATTACGGGTGACATTCCAGGTTCCTCATGCGCTAGGTCTCTGGTCATCCGGCCATTATCCGCGCACGCGGGCCGTCGGTGACCGATGGCGCGGAATATAACAGGACTGTTAGATTATGGAAGAGGTGCGTACGCTCGGATCGCTTCTGCAGGAGATGCTTGACCTGCTCGATGCGGGGATGCTGGCCGTCTACCGCTCGGACGGGTTGGACTACCGTCCCAGATTTACGCCCGTGATGCGGGTTCTTGCCGATCGCGGCCCGAGTAGCATCACAACGATCGCGCGCTGCGCGCCGCTTACCCATTCCGCTGCCAGCCAGACGATCGCGCAGATGGAGCGGCTTGGCCTCGTGATCGTGACACGTGGCAATGATCGCCGAGAACGGATCGCGTCCCTGAGCGAGAAGGCGGAAGCGATGCTCCCGCGTATTCGGGAACACTGGTCTGCCACGGCGCGCGCCCTCGCCGACCTCATGGAGGAGACGGGCGTGCCGCTCGACCGGGCCCTGGTCACGGCGATCAACGCTCTCCACCGCAAGGGCCTGCGTGAGCGTATCGCCGAAACTTCCCGGACGCGCGGTGCAGGTTGAACAGTGACTCAGGCTGCCGCTTGAGAGATTCAACAGTGCTGTTATATCTTGCGTCACCCGCCATGGCGCTAGGGAGGTGCTGCGATGAGGCGCGTGACCGGACTGCTCATCATCATCGCTGGCTTGTTTGCCGCTGGGTGTGGAGCAAAGGAGGCAGCGCGCGGGGACGAGGTGGCACTTCAGACCCGGGTCGATGACCTGTTCGCCGATATCGTACCGGCCCGCCCCGGCTATGCGATCGGCGTGATCCGGAACGGTGAGCTGGTCATCGCGCGGGGCTACGGCCTCGCCGATCTCCGGACCGGCGAGAGGATCGGCGCCGATACCGCCTTCAATCTCGCATCGCTCTCCAAGCAGTTCACGGCCGCTGCCATCGCCCTTGAGATAAGCCGGGGGCGGCTGACGCTCGATGATCCGATCCGACGCAGGTGGCCTGAACTGCCGGAGTTCATGGAGCCGGTGACCGTCGGTCATCTGGTCTACATGACCAGCGGCGTCCCCGAATACTTCACGCTTCCCGCGCCGAGGGGCGGGTGGGCATCGGAAAACGGGTTCACTGTCGAGGACGCGCTTGCTGCCGTCTTCGGCAGCGCCGGCCTCGTTTTCGAGCCCGGTACCCGCTGGGCCTATTCCAACAGCAACTACCAGATCCTCGCGGAGCTGGTGGCGCGCCAGAACCGGACGAGTTTCCCGAACCATATGCAGGTCAGCTTCTTCGCGCCCCTCGGCATGCGCCGGACCTGGGTCGATGCACCGCTGGAGCAACGCCCGGGAACGGCGCGCGCCTATGTCCCTGCATCCGGTGCGGGCGAATGGCGCGAGGCACCGCGGCTCTCGCCCCATTACGGCGGAAGCGGGATGTTCTCGACGCTTGCCGATCTGGCGCGGTGGGACGCTGCGCTTTTTCGCGACCACAGGTTCGGAGAGGATTTCACCCGGACGATGCTCTCCACCCGGGCTTACGCCCATCCGAAGACCAACGATGCCTTTGGTCTCGTACGCGGCATTCATGATGGTCTCTCCACGATCTGGTACGAGGGCGGCGACTACGGCGTCTCGACGTTCATGGTGCGTGTTCCGGATCGGCAGCTTACCGTGATCTGCCTTGCCAACTTCGCCGAGGCCGATTGCCGGGGCCGGGCGTACAAGGTGCTCGATGCCGCTCTCCTTGCTTCGCCGAAGAACCCGACAGCCGGTCAGTAATCCCGCCGCGCAAGGTGCCGGATCATGACCGGCAGCAGCAGCAGCCCTCCGCCCAGACCCGCCACGAGAGCCACTGCCGGATTGCCGCCCGGCACCTCCAGTGTCGCAAGAGGCATGGCCCACGGCAGCACGATTGCTTCAGGCGCGCCCATCGCTGCAACGACGAGAAACGTACCCGCGAAGCCAAGGGCAACCGGCGCCACGAAACTCCGGAACCTCAGCGCGACCCACAGCTGGACGACGGCCACCATGAGCGACGCGGCCCACTGCATGCCTGCCATTCTCGCCGCCTCGGCCAGCGGCAACGGACCTGCCGCGCCTGCCAGCGTCCCGAGCGCGAACACCGCCATGGCCAGCAGGACGGACATGATGCCGACCAGAAGGGTGAGGGTGATCACCTTGGCCAGCAGGATGGCACCTCGCGGCACCGGCAATGCAAAGAGATGATCCCAGATCCGGGCACCATGGTCGACCTGCGCGACAAGCGCCGAGAGGGCGGTGATGGTCATCGGCAGGGCGAGATAGGCCCACAGGCCGAAAGCGTTGGTTAGCAGGGCAAGCCAGTCCGGCTCCCCCTGTCTGGCGGCAATCAGCACCGCGACAATCGCTACGAGCAAAGGGGCAACAACGCAGAGCAGCAGGGCAAGCGTGCCGCGCAGTTTCCGGATCTCGTTGAGCAGGCAGGGGAGGATCATCATGCAGCTTCTCCTGCAGCAAAGCGGTTGTAGAGCTGTTCAAGGTCTGTCCGCTGCGGCGTGAGTTCGTAGATTTCGATACCAGCCCCTGCCACGAGCCGGGCAACACGCGCAGCCTTGCTGTCTGTGCCGCTGCCGACAAGCCTGAGGCCTTCCCGCACCGTCTCGAAGCGGAGTGGCTGACTGCCAAGCAGTTCCGATGTCCTGCGCATATCGCTGGTGCGCAGGATCAGGTCAGGGGCCGCAAGCTGCCGGAACTCCGCGAGGGGCCCCTGCGCCACCAACCGCCCGGCGCGCATGAGCCCGATATGGCTCGCCACCTGCTCGACTTCGGAAAGCAGATGGCTGGAGAGGAAAACCGTGATTCCGGCGGTCTCGGGAAGAGCCCGGATCGTCTCGCGCATCTCGGCGATACCTTCGGGGTCGAGCCCGTTGAGCGGCTCGTCCAGAATCAGGAGCCGTGGCCGGCCAAGAAGGGCGCGGGCAAGGCCGAGGCGTTGCCGCATGCCGAGGGAATAGTGCCCCACGCGGCGGTGTGCCGCATGATCAAGGCGGACAAGGGCGAGAACACGGTCAACCTCGCTGGCGGGCAGTTTCAGGAGGCGGCGGGTCATATCGAGGTTGGATCGACCGGAAAGGTGATCATAGGTGGCACGGGCCTCGAGCAACGCGCCGACTTGCCGCGCAGCCTTCATCCGGTCGCGCTGGACGTCGTGGCCGAAAATCGCCACTGCTCCCTCGCTCGGCCTGACGAGACCGAGCAGCATGCGGATCGTCGTGGTCTTGCCGGCACCGTTCGGACCAAGAAAGCCGTAGGTCGCGCCGACCGGCACAGTCAGCGACACATCCTGCACCGCGACCTGCCGCCCGTATCGCTTTGTCAGGCCACAACTCTCGATGGCGAGGGGGGGCTCGTGCCATGTTGCCCTTGCCGGAATTGCGGGATCGCCGCTGAGCCGGCGCCAAAGCACCTCGAGGGGCCCCTTGCCGAACCGCTTCAGCCACAGGACCGAACAGCCAACCTGCACGGCAAACAGGCCGGCGGCGATGGCGATCACCGCCGGACGCGACAGCTCGCCATAGAGGCCAAGGCCCCGTCCGCTCCAGAAAAGCATGCTGAGAACCAGCGACTGCGTAATGTAGTTTGTGAACGCCATCCGGCCGGTTGCCGCCAGTGCAGAGGTCAGCGGCCGGAGCCGGGCCGAGCGCAGCAGCAGGATCAGGCCGGCAGCATAGGCAAGGGCGACGAATGGTGAGAGCAGGGAGGACACGAGGTTACCCCAGCCCTGGGTGCGGATCATCGGGAAATCCGCCGCGATGATCCCGAACCCGTTCCATGCCAGTCCGGCAAGCGCCAGCGCTCCGACAGCGATGAAGCGAAGATAGGTGCGGTTCGTCGCCTCACCCGACAGGAAGCCGGTCCGGAACAGGGCAAGGCCGATCATCATCAGCCCCGCCGTTCGCGGCGTCAGCAGGACAAGGATCTGGACCTGCAATTCGGCCCAAAGGCCGGCATTGGCCAGCTGGGTGGAGGCAAGGTCGCTCCGGAAGGCGGCGAGCTGATCAGCATGCTGCGAGGCAGTCGGGGACCAGGCCATTGCCTTCATCGCAGCCAGTTCCGCCGGAGGTAGGCCCGATTGCCACAGGACAAGCGCCGCGAGCAGTGCTGCAGAAAGCAGAACGAGCGCAGTACCGACCGACAGGAGACGGGAGACCGGCCATGACCGGGCGCCGAGTATGATGGCGCCCGCGATCGCATAGGACAGCAGGATGTCGCCGAACCAGACGAGGGCGCCATGGAGAAGACCGAACAGCGCAAGCCAGCCAAGCCTGCGGCGAAGTACCGGTGAGCGCGCCGGATCACCGCTCTCGCCGCCGACCAGATACAGGCTGACGCCAAAGAGCATCGTGAAGAGCGCGACGCTCTTGTACTCGAAGAACACGTGGGGGATCGCCCATGACCAGAGCGCTGCGCCGTCCACGGCAAGTGGTCCGTAGGTCGGGTTGGCGACCGAGACCAGCGGCGCGGCAAAGAACGGCGCGTTGACGATCACCAACCCGAACAGCGCGAAGCCCCGGAGCACGTCGAGCGAGAGAATGCGATTGGCCATGGATGGTTCTCCTGCCGCCTGCAGTAATTTAACTGAGACTTAAAGACAATCCAGAGTTTAACTCGCACCTAAATTTTGCTAGGGCTCGGCCATGACAACCACCCCCCGCAATGCCGATGCCTTGCGCGCGTTCGCGGCGAGGCTGCAGCGCTTCCTGAGCGCGCTCGTTCTGTTTCTCGCCTTTGTCATCGTCGCGGAGCGCGCGGCCTATGCGGGCCTGTTCGGTTCCGGTGCAGCGACGATCCAAGATCGCGCCGGTGCGGTGGGATTTCAGGCACTGCTTTCGGCCCCTTCGTTTCTCTATCTCGCTGCCCTGTGGCAGCTTCGCGAGGCCGCCGCAGCGGCTGCACAGGGGGTGCCTTTCGGGCCACTCGCGGTCCGGTCGATCAAGCGTGTCGGGTTCTGCCTGATCGCGGGAGCGGCTCTTGCGCTTTTCGCCTTGCCTGCCGTATTCAGTCTTCTCGCAGAGCCGCGGACCAGACTGATCGATCATGATGTTGCCACTCTCATCATTGCCGCGATCGGTGTGGGCCTCAGCTTCCTCGGCCGGCTGATGGAACGGGCGGCCGAAGCCGAGGCCGAACTCGAGCAGATTTTCTGAGCGTGGCAATCAGGGTAACGCTTGACGCCGTGATCGTGGCGCGGGGCATCAAGGCCAAGGACCTTGCGGCTGAAATCGGCGTGAGCGAAACGCACCTTTCGCTGTTCCGCTCAGGCAAGGTGAAAGGCGTCCGTTTCGAAACCCTCGCGAAGCTCTGCGAGGTCTTGGAGTGCAGGCCCGGCGACATCCTGGATCTGGATGACTGACGCCCGAAGCATATGCGCTTCCGGCTAATGGTCGTTCATGATGCTGGTTCAACGCTCTCGCGCTCGAGCCTGTCGAGTGCTGCCCGACGGGCCTTGTTGTCCGGTTCGAGCTCGAGGGCGCGGCGATAGGCGAGGATGGCATCGCCCCGCCGGCCGTTCACCGCCAGCGCCTCGCCGTAGCTGTCGTAAGCATTCGCATCGTCGGGATTGAGCACAAGGTTCAGGCGAAAGGCGTCAAGCGCCAGCGCCTCGTACCCGTTGCGGAGCAGATCATACCCGAGCTGGTTCATCCCGGCGCTGGTCGTGGTCCATCTTTCGGTATCGGACTTGAGCCTATTGAACCGGATCAGCGCCGCGACCGGCCCCTCGGAAACAAGGGTCCTGCCATATTCGCGGGTGAGCGAGCGACGTAGGGGCAGATCGAGTGCCGGCTTTCCGTGCACGGCATTGACGAGAGACGCGAAGCGCGGCCCGAATGCGCCACCGTCGCCATTGTCGTACATCACGACGACACGGCGGCTGTCGAGCTCGCGATAAAGCATCGTCGCTATGCCGCGGCTGAAGCCGGCATGGCCAACCAGCCGTCCACGTTCGGGGTGGCGGCACACTTCCCAGCCGAAGCCGTAGGAACAGCGAGCGCCATAGAGCTCATAGATCCCGGGCTCATCATAGATGCGTCCGTCATTGAAGCGGACAGGTGCGTAGGCCTCCTCCTGGGATTTCAGCGAGAGAATTTTCGCCGAGCTCAGTGCCTTATCGAACTTCACCAGGTCACCGAGCGTCGAGAAAAGGTTCTGATCGCCGACGGTGCTTCCCAGATTGAAGCCCTCATAGCGGAAGGGTCGCATCATGACGGCATCGCGATAGCCGAGCCGGCTCACATCCTCGGGCTCGGTCCGGAACATCACGGCGAGCGTGTGCCGGGTCACCGGCTCCCGATGCGCGCCGATCGCACGTGTGCCCCGCACATAGCTCGATCGCATCCCCGCCGGACGGAAGACACGTTCGCGCATGTATTCGCCGAAGCTCTGGCCCGAGACCACCTCCACAATTCGGGCGAGGAGCTGGTAATTGATGTTGGAATACCTGAATTCTGTTCCCGGCGCGAACCGCAAGGGTTCCTTCCATGCCCTGAGCGCGGGCACCAGGTCGGAGCCCGTGACGACATGATCGGGACGTGCCGCGATCAGGGGCTCATAGAGCTCGAGATCGGGCAATCCGCTCGTATGGGAGAGCAGGTGACGGATCGTGATGTCGGCAAAGGGAAATCCCGGAAGATGCTTCCCGACTGCGTCCTCAAGCCGGAGACGCCCTCTGTCACGCAACTGAAGGATCGCGACCGAAGTGAACGGCTTCGCCCCGGAGGCTAGCGGAAAAACGGCGTCGACATCGAGCGGGGCACGAAGGCGATAGTCCGCGTACCCGTCGGCATGGCTGACAAGCACTTGCCCGTTTTCGCCGATGACGAGGCCGCCGTTGACGAATGGGGGCGCGCCTTCCGGGCGCTGGACAAGCCGTTCGGCACGGCTCTGGAGGTCGGCCCGTTGAGACCCGGACGCGGCAGATGTCCCGGCGAGGCCCATCGCGGCGACGAGAAGAAAGGCGGCCCTGAGCATTTCTGACCTCGCGCAGACACGGAAAATCTTGAGCTTCCGCTTAAAGTCCTCCAATGAAATTTAAGTCAAGCTTAAACTTTCTGACTGGGGAGATGCAGAGGTGGCTCGGGATGTGCGAGGCGGTCTGTCATCTCGGCCCGACGAGCGCCAGCCACTCGTCCTGGGTTTGCGGCTGTTCGGGTACGGCCGGGATCCCATCCGGCAGGGCAATCCATGGTTGCTTGCTCCTCGTCCAGACATGAGCAGCAGGAAAGAGAGCAACCGCGTTATCGAGCGTGCCGCAGCGCAGGGATCCGAGGTCGGGGCGCCTGTCGCTGGTTGCGTAGATGCGCGCCTTGCATCTTGCGCATCCCCAGATCGTCGACCGGCTTCCGCTGGGCTGCTTGTAGAGACCGAAGTCCAGGTCGCCCTCGGCGGTGAAATCCTGCAATGCAAAGAGCATTTGCTCGCTGAACGCGCTCCCGGTCCGTTTCTGGCAATCGGTGCAATGACAGGCGTAGGGACGGGATCTGAAGCCGTCCCGCAAGCTGTACCGAACCGCACCACACAGGCATCCGCCAGTCAGGATCCCCTCCATCTCGCGCTCTCCCCGGTTTGCCGCGAGCATCTAGCATCGGCGCGATGTCCGCGAAAGGCAGGGGCTGGTCCGGATGGGTTCCCACAGGTGTCGGGCCGATGCCCGCTTCCCGGGATGCGGACCTGCGGGTTCTTCGATCTCCATCGCAGGCGACCGGTCGCGGGTTGCAGGCGCAGGGACATTGCGCCTTGCGGAACCGGCCCGTTGCCGCAAGCAGGCCGCGCTCATCCTGAAGACCGTTCCCTGATATCTTTCATCCAATTCGAATGCCGGCGTCGTCTTATCGGCAACTTGGTCCTGAAATGGGGATGCCATCATGCCGAGACGAAAGATTGCCAGCAGGGGAAAAGGCCCTGTCCCGCGCGGAAGGATTCAGTGGTTTGCACCGCTTTTCATTCTGGCAAGCGGGGCGTGTTCCACAACGTCTGCCGAAACAGAGGAACGATGGTACGCACAAGTGCAGCCGAGAGTGACCGGAGAGCATTGCTCGAAGGTCGGCGGGTCACAGCCTGTTTCGCCCGACTGCGCGCTGTTGCTGGGCTACCTCAAGGCTCTGCCGGTGACCGTGTCCGGCAACCAGGTGGTATGTGTCCCCGTCGACCGGCTGCGGCGGACGCCCGGGCTCTGGAATGGGCTGACACCGCGGTTTCGCAAGAGCCTGAGGCAAGACCGGTGGATCGCTGTCCTTCGGCCGGACGGTTCCGGACAGCTGCCGCTTTCCCCGTCCAGCCTCGCCGGGGCACCTGACTGCACTTTCCCCGCTGATTAGCTCAAACCAAAGGAGTTGGTAATGGATCCCATGATCTGGGTGTGGTTCGCGATGCTGACATCGCTCACCATCTGCTTCTGCGTGTATTTCGTCCTGTTCTTCAGGGACCGCCGCGATCGTCAGGAAACAATCCGGCAGGCTCTCAGCCTTCAGCAGCCGGTCGACACGGAAAGCCTGGGCTTGCTCGCACATGGTTTCGCCGATCCGGGAGCCGAGCTTCGCCGGGCGTTGTCGTCGCTAGGCTCCGGCATCGGGTTTGTCGGCGCAGGACTGGTGTTCCACTTCGGCGATTTTGGCCAGAACGTGGTGGTCCCCGTCCTTGCGCTGAGCGCGGTCGTTCTCGGGCACGGAGCTGGTCGCCTGGGCGCGGTCTTTATTCGCAGCCGAAAAGGCGACTAGGTTGATCAACGGTGATGCGCCGTCCAGACATGAGTTCCCGCTCGCAGCGTGCCGACCGGGAAATGGACGATGCGGCCCTGGTAAGGGCTGCGCAGGCCGGGGCCGTGGCCGCCTATGGTGAACTTGTGCGGATCCATCAGGCTGAGCTCCGGCATTTCCTGCACAGAGCGTGTCGCAGTCCGGCTGACGCCGACGACCTGGCGCAGGAGGCGTTCCTCAGGGCATGGCAAAGGCTGAAGGATCTGAATGACCCGCGCCTGTTCCGGTCTTGGCTCTACACCACGGCATTGCGCACGATGCTCGATGTGCAGAAGAGCCGCCGCCGCGCCCGGTCGAGGGACGAACACTGGACCGCCGGGCAGATCGAGATGCGCGGGTGTCCCCCGTCAGCACCAATGGCACAGATTTGAGGTTGTGATTTAAGGAGGGTTG
>NZ_LSJS01000187.1 GCF_001557325.1 Erythrobacter donghaensis | reverse complement strand
CGGCATGCTGGCGGTTCACATCGGCGCGCACGAGGCTGCCATCGACCGCGAAGCCCTCACCGCCGACCAGTCCTTCGGCGATGCAGCGCGCCACGGTCGTCTCAAACAGCTGGCGCAGCAGATCACTGTCGCGGAAGCGCCCATGCCGGTTCTTGGAGAAGGTCGAGTGGTCGGGCACATCGCCTTCCAGCCCCAGGCGGCAGAACCAGCGATAGGCGAGGTTGACATGCACCTCTTCGCACAGCCGCCGCTCGGACCGGATGCCCATGCAATAGCCGATGATCAGCATCC
>NZ_LSJS01000186.1 GCF_001557325.1 Erythrobacter donghaensis | reverse complement strand
TGGCCACCGAGATCGAAATCGCATGGGGTGGGGCATGCCCCACCCCATGCGATCACCTCAATCTACACCAGAAATTACACCACGAGCGCGGACGCTAACCCGGTACTGCGCTCGAAATTCAAATTCCACATCGAAAATTTCACCCTGAGATGTCTTTATTCCGATTGCGAAAACCTTTGCCGCAAGCAACTGTGTGCGCGCCGGCGTTTCTTTTACTTCCGCACCGCAGCTGCGCAGTTCATGAACAAATTCGCGCTGGAAATCCTCATAGCGCATCCACCAAGGGATCTGGGTAAAGCCAAAAGACATCGGCCAACCAGCAGCGTCAGTTTTGCACGTCCCTTGGGGGCGGTTGGATTGCCGAACTGCGCCGGGATAGTAGGAGAGGTTGTCCGCGAGATATTGCTCGACCCGCTTGGTTCCGCGCAGATCGAGCCCTTGCGCCTGCGCTCCGGTTTCGGCGAGGGACACGGTCGCAACGAAGGCAAAACAAATGACGTGAATTGCGGTTTGCAATCGGTTTAGGGCCATCAAAAGCTCCCGACAAATCGGCCTGAAGTGAAGGCTAAGGTGTCGGAGTGACGATGGTGTTACATTGTAACTTCACGCCTACCCGAACGCTGGGGTTCGACGATATGGGTTGCGCTGGTCAAAAGCGAACCCTGCAGCATTAGGTTCAAGACCCTCGGGACATGACCACTGACTGGGCGTGCGGGAAAAGGAGGCCAACGCCCCATCTCATGCGATCGATAGTTTCTCCAACTGTCTACGGGGCGGACAAGAGTAGTTCGTTAACGAACGGTCCAACGCTAAAAGCAGACCTTCAGCAAACCACCCACCTCCGGTCATTCCGACCTCTCGGCCGTTTTCCCGAAACCGGCCAT
>NZ_LSJS01000185.1 GCF_001557325.1 Erythrobacter donghaensis | reverse complement strand
CCCCACCACCGGTCCCGCGCCCGCGCCCCAGCCCGGCCCGGGCGGCACGCCTCCTGCGGGCGGTTTCGCGCCCAGCGCCGAGCAGCGCCAGCAGTTCATGGCCTTCCGCGCGCGGCTGTGCGCCGATGACGGGCAGGCCTTCCTCGAACAGCTGGTCGCCGCGATCGACAGCGGGGCGGACATCTCCGCGCAATATCCGGGGGTCGATCCCCAGCGCCTCGCCCCGATGCTTGCGCGGCTACGCGGGGCGGACGGCAAGGTCGATCCGGCGCAGCTCGCCAGCTTCCGCACCCGCGTTTGCAGCTTCGATCCGTCAAGGTTGGATGTTGTTCCCAGTGGCCGTGCGCCCGGTGGCGGGGCTGCGCCCGCTCTGCCGCCGCAACTCGCCGCCTTCCGCGAACGTGCCTGCGGGCCGGACGGCGAGGCCGCTGTCCGCGAGCTGATCGGCAAGATCGAGCGCGGCGAGGATGTCTCGGCCGATCTTCCGGGCATCGATCCCGCCTTCATCAAACTGGCGCTCGACCGTTCGCGACTGCCCGACGGCACGCTTCCGCCCGAAGCCATCGCCCGGTTCAAGGACCGCTTCTGCGCCGCCGCACCGCCGGCTGGCGGGGCTCCGGCGGGCGGCGCTCCTGCTGGCGGCGCACCGGCGGGCGGCGCGCCTGCGGGCGGCCCGGCCTTCAACCCGCTGGGCGGCCGCAATTTCCAAGGCTGGCGCTACTTCTTCAACCTGACCCACACGATCGAGCTCGCCAACGAGATCCTGGTCGCGCCCGGTCTCGATCCGCTCGACCAGCTCGATGGCGAGGCGACCAGTGCCTTCGGCCAGCCGCGCCATTCGAGCCGCCTCGAGGCGGGCCTGTTCGGCAAGGGCGTGGGCTTCCGCCTGTCGGGGGTCTACACTGGCGAGACCCGGCTCGACGGCACGGTTGCCGCAAACGACCTGTTCTTCGACGACATCGTCACCTTCAACCTGCGCGTCTTCGCCAACATGGGCGAGGTGACGGGGAAGAACGAGGGCTTCCTCAAGGACTTCCGCGTCAGCTTCGTGGCCGACAACGTCTTCGACGCGCAGCGCCGGGTGCGTGACGGGGCGGGCATCACGCCGGTCAATTACAACGCCTTCGTCATCGACCCGCTGGGGCTCTACCTCGGGATCGACCTGCGGAAGTTGTTCTAGGCGCGAGCGGCCGCCAGCGCCTCGGCGCAGGCATGGCCGCTCGCCCAGGCCCACTGGAAGTTGTAGCCGCCGAGCCAGCCGGTGACGTCGACCGCCTCGCCGATGGCGTAGAGGCCGGGAACCTTCGCCGCTTCCATCGTGCGGCTCGATAGCTCCGCCGTGGCGATGCCGCCTGCGGTAACCTCGGCCTTGGCATAGCCCTCGGTGCCGTTCGGGGCGAAGCGCCAGTCGGCGAGCCTAGCCTGCGCGGCGCGCAAATCCTTGTCGCCGAGGTTGCCGAGTTCGCGCTCCAGCCCGAGCCGGTCGGCCAGCGCGTCGGCGAGGCGATCCGGCAGGCGCTCCCGCAGCAGCGTGCGCAAGGATGCGCGGGAGCGGTCGCGCTTGGCCTCCAGCAGCCAATCGGTCGCGGCCTCGGGGAGGAAGGTGATCCCCACCGGCTCGCCATGCCGCCAGTAGGAGGAGACTTGCAGGATCGCCGGGCCGGATAGCCCCTTGTGGGTGAACAGCGCCGCCTCGGCGAATTCGGCCTTCCCGGCGCGCGCCAGCACCGGCGCGGCGACGCCGGACAGTTCGCGGAACAGCGCGTCCTCGCCCCCCAGCGTCAGCGGCACGAGGGCAGGGCGGGGCTCGACCACCTTGAGGCCGAATTGCCGCGCCAGCCGGTAGGCGAAATCGCTCGCGCCCATCGTCGGGATCGAGGGCCCGCCGGTGGCGATCACCAGCGCGGGCGCGGCCCACGCGCGGCCATCGGCGGCGGTGACGGTGAAGCGTCCGTCCTCACCCCGCGCGACCTCGGCCACATCGACCCCGCAGGTGAGAGTCACCTTGTCGGGCGGGCATTCGTCGAGCAGCATCGTCACGATCTGTTTGGCCGAACCGTCGCAGAACAGCTGCCCCAGCGTCTTCTCGTGCCACGCGATGCCGTGCCGCTCGACCAGCGCGATGAAATCCGCCGAGGTGTAGCGGGCAAGGGCGCTCTTGGCGAAATGGGGGTTGGCCGAGAGGTAGTTGGCAGGCCCCGCCCCGAGATTGGTGAAGTTGCAGCGCCCGCCGCCCGAGATCAGGATTTTCTTGCCGGGAGCCTCGGCATTTTCCAGCAGCGCGACGCGCAGGCCTCGCTGCCCTGCTTGCCCGGCGGCAAACAGCCCGGCCGCGCCCGCGCCGAGGATGATGACGTCGCTGTGTTCCATGGGGCTCTGTTCCACGAACTTGCCGATAGGGGGCGCCGCGGCGATTGCCAATCGCCCCCCGCAGTCCCTATCTGACCCCCATGGCCCGAACCCCCGCAGGCACCCCCCACGATCCGCGCGGCGCGGAGCGCTTCAACGAGGAGCGCGCCGCCTATACCGTCGCCAGCGCCCAGCCCGATCTCGAGGGCGGGGTGCGGGCGATCCGCGAGACGGTGAAGGTGCTGAAGCCCGTCCCCGGGGTCTACCGCATGCTCGATGCCCGGGGCGAGGTGCTGTATGTCGGCAAGGCGCGCTCGCTGAAGGCGCGGGTGGCGAACTACACCCAGATCGCCCAGCTTTCGGGTCGGCTCCAGCGCATGGTCAGCCAGACGCGCAGCATGGAAATCGTCATCACCAATTCCGAGGCCGAGGCGCTGCTGCTGGAAGCGCAACTCATCAAGCGCTTCCGCCCGCCCTTCAACGTGCTGCTGCGCGACGACAAGAGCTTCCCCTTCATCCTGCTGCGCGCCGACCACGCTTACCCGCGCATCCAGAAGCATCGCGGGGCGCGGCGGGCCAAGGGCAATTACTACGGGCCGTTTGCCAGCGCGGGAAGTGTGAATACCACGCTGAACGCGCTGCAGAAGCTGTTCCTGCTGCGCTCCTGCACCGACAGCTTCTTCAACAACCGCGACCGGCCGTGCCTGCTCTACCAGATCAAGCGGTGCTCGGCGCCTTGCGTGGGGCGGATCGACGAGCCGGGCTATGACGCGCTGGTGCGGCAGGCGAAGGATTTCCTCTCGGGCAAGTCCGGCGCGGTGCAGGCCGATCTGGAGCGGCAGATGGCCGAGGCTGCGGCCAACCTCGATTTCGAGACAGCGGCGATGCTGCGCGACCGGCTGCGCGCGGCGACCTTCATCCAGGGGAGCCAGGCGATCAATGCGCAGGGTCTGGGCGACGCCGATGTCTTCGCGCTGGCGGCCAAGAACGGGCACATGAGCGTCCAGTCCTTCTTCATCCGCGGCGGACAGAACTGGGGCCACCGCGCGCTCTTCCCGCGCCACACGGCGGACGTGGACGAGGCGCAGGTGCTCGCCGACGTGATGCTGCAATTCTACGAGGAAGTGCCCCCGCCGCCGACCATTCTGGTCGATCGCGAATTGCCGGAAGCCGAGCTGATCGAGGCGACACTGTCCGAGCTGGCGGGGCGCAAGGTGCGGCTCTCGGTCCCCGAGCGCGGCGACCGGCGCAAGCTGATGGCGCAGGCGCAGAGGAATGCCGTCGAAGCGCTCGAGCGGCGGCTGGCGGAGACCGGCACCAAGGCAAAGCTCAACCGCGAAATGGCCGAGTTTCTGGAGCTCGACGCGCCCCCGCAGCGGATCGAGGTCTATGACAACAGCCATATCCAGGGGGCGAAGGCCGTGGGGGCGATGATCGTCGCCGGGCCGGAGGGCTTCGAGAAGAACCAGTACCGCAAGTTCAACATCCGCGAGGCGCAGACAAACGACGACTTCGCCATGATGCGCGAGGTCATGACGCGGCGCTTCCGCAACTTCGCCGAAGGGGAGGAGAACCCCGAGGCCAAGCCCGGCGGGCACGAGACGACGCTCCCCGACCTCATCCTGATCGACGGCGGCAAGGGGCAGTTATCCAGCGTCATGCGCGTGCTCGAGGACATCGGCATCGCTGATGACGTCGCGGTGATCGGCATCGCCAAGGGGCCGCATCACGGGCGCGAGGGCCGCGAGGTGTTCCACTTCCCCGACGGGCGCGAGAAGGTGCTGCCCGTGAACTCGCCGCTACTGTTTCACCTGCAGAACCTGCGCGACGAGGTGCACCGCTATGTCATCGGCGCGCACCGGGCGAAGCGTTCGAAGGCGATCACCGCGAGCCCGCTGGACGAGATCCCCGGCATCGGCCCGGCCCGAAAGCGCGCGCTGCTGCTGCATTTCGGCACCGCGAGCAAGGTGCGCGCCGCCGCGCTCGAAGACCTGCAACGCGCCCCTGGCGTCAGCGCCACGGTCGCGCGCAAGGTCTTCGATTTCTACCACGCGGGCGGATAGCAGAAGGGCGAGCCTCGCGGCCCGCCCTTCCCTGTAGTTCGTTTGCAGCGAAAGGCTTACTGCCCGTCGAGCGCCTTGCTCACCAGCACGTTGACCGAGACGCGGCGGTTCTGCGCGCGGCCGGCGGCGGTGGTGTTGTCGGCAGCGGGGTCAGCGGTCGCCATGCCGGTCGGGGTGAGCATGCGGTAGGGCTTCCACTTGCACACCTGCTGGAGGTAGTTGACCACCGCCGCGGCGCGCTTTTCCGAGAGCGCCTGGTTCACTTCCTCCGAGCCGGTCGAATCGGTGTAGCCCAGCACCAGCATCAGCGAGTTCTCGTTCTGCCCGGCCTGCTGCGCGGCCGCGCACAGCTCGGCCTTGGCTGCGGGCGAGATCACCGCCTTGCCGGTGTCGAAATAGACGTTGGTGGTGCTCTTGAGGTTGTACTTGTCGATATCGCCGAGCCGGCCGCGCAGCGCTTCGGTGGCGGCGGCGTTGGCCTGGATCGCCGCGCCCTGCTCGCCGAACTGCTGCTGGGTGCCTGCGCGGATCATGGCGGCGATCTGGCGATCGTCGGCGGTGAAGCGCACTTCGTTCGCCACGAGGCCTTCGCCATAGCGCGAGGTCTTCACGATCACGGTGAGGCCGTTGATCAGCGCGTTCTGGTCGAGGGTCTTGTTGCCGATGCCAAGGAACCCGCCGCGGGTGCGGATCTCTGTGTCAGGGTGGAGCGTCACCAGCTCCACGGCGCCGCTATCGGTGGTGATCTGGAGGCGCGAACCCTTGCGCGCCGAGATGATGCCCGAGACGCGCGGGCCCTCTTCCATCTCGGACAGCGGCGGCAGCGCGCCGTAGACGGTGGTGGTGCTGACCCCGTCCTGCTCGCTGATCGTCGGCGAGGGCAGGGGGCGCGGCTGGGGCTGGGGCTGGGTCTGGGCGGCAAGGCCCGAGGCGGTCGCGGCGCCCAGCAAGGCGAGCAGCGCGAGGCTGCGGGGGCGGTGAAGAATGGTCGTCACAGTGGTTATGCTCCTGCGTTGCAGGCCCGCGATCCCGAGAGTGGGCCCGTTGTTGGCGTTCTGCGCGAAAGGGTGCGTGTTGCGCAACACCTTGCTGGCAGGTGAACGCCGATGCCCCGACAGCCGCAGGAGCGGGCAATCGGGGCAGCGGATGCGACGAGCCGAGCCGCAGCCGGCCCGGCGGCGCGGGTCTAGTTCGCCGCCTGGGCCGCGATCCAGCGGTCGATCTTGGCTTCCAGCACGGTCAGCGGCAGGCCGCCGGTGTTCAGCACCACCTCGTGGAACGCCTTGATGTCGAACTTCGCGCCGAGCCGGTCGGCGGCGCGCTTCCTCAGCTCCTGGATCTTGAGCGCGCCGATCTTGTAGGCGAGTGCCTGCGAGGGAATGGCGATGTAGCGATCGACCTCGGCGACCACCTCTGTGCGGGTCATGCCCGAGTTCTCGAGCATGTAGTCGATCGCCTGGTCGCGGCTCCAGCCCTTGGCGTGGATGCCGGTATCGACCACCAGCCGCATCGCGCGCAGCTGTTCGTCCTGGAGCGTGCCGTAGCGGTTCCACGGGTCCTTGTAGAAGCCCATCTCGTGGCCCAATGTCTCGGCATAGAGCGCCCAGCCCTCGACATAGGCGGTCGTCCCGCCATAGCGCATGAAGGCGGGCAGCGCCTCGTTCTCCTGCGCGAGGCTGATCTGGAAGTGGTGCCCGGGCGCGCCCTCGTGGAGGTAGAGCGTGACATTGCCCGGCGTCAAGCGGCTCGGCAGGTCATAGGCGTTGAAGTAGAACACGCCCGGCCGGTCGCCATCGGGCGAGCCGGACTGGTAGGAACCGCCCGCCTCGAACTTCTCGGTCGAAGGGTCATAGGGGCGGATTTCCAGCTTCGACTTGGGCAGCTGCGAGAACAGCGCGCCGATCTTCGCATCGACCGCTTTGCCGATGTCGTAGAAGTTCTGCGTCAGCCCCTCGCGGGTCTTGGGCTGGAACTTGGGGTCGGTGCGGACATAGTCGAAGAACTGGGTGAGCGTGCCCTTGAACTTGACCTCGCGCCGGAGCTTCTCGAGCTCGCCCTTGATCCGCGCGACCTCGCTGAGGCCGAGCTGGTGGATGGTCTCGGGATCGAGCGGCAGGGTGGTCGAATCTTCGACCAGCCGGGCATAGAGCTTGTCGCCGCCCTTCATCTGGGAAAGGCCGATGCTCTCGCGCGCGGCCGGAAGGTATTCATCGCGCAGGAAGTCGCGAAGGCGCGTGTTGGCCGCGTAGAGCTCGGCGGTTTTTGCCGCGTAGGCCGTGGTCAGCCGGGCCTTGTCGGCCTCGGTGAGCCCATCGGGGAAGGTCTTGGTCGGTGCCATGAACTGCGAATCCGCGACCGGCGTCGCCAGCTGCGTGTCGAGTTGGGTGACCATGATCCCGACCGTCAGCTTGGTTTCCACCACGCCGCTCTTCATCCCCTCGCGGAACTTGGCGATCGCCCGGTCGATGAAGGCGATATAGTCGTCGTGGCGACTGAGGTTGTCCTCGTAATGGGCGAGCGTCTTGAACTGCGCGACCCCGGTGCCGCTGGCGAATTGCGGGTAGAAGGTGTGCAGGCCGAAGAAGTGGTTCAGGGGCCGCACTTCGGTGAGCGCGCGCATCTCGTCGGTCACCCCGGCGAGCGCGCGTTCCTGCGTGTACTTGAACACGTCGTAGGCGAGCGCATCGGTCGCATCGAGCTTGCTGCGGTCGATCTGCGCGAGCAGCGCGAGGTTCAGCTTGATGTCGGTGCGCCCGGCAAGGAAGCTCGAATCGGTCAGGAAATCGCCGAGGCGCCCGGCGTTCTCGTCGTCGCCGCGGAACAACCGGCTCAAGGGGTTGAGCGCGAGCTCGCGCGCGTCGGCATCTTCGAACAGGGCGAAGAGCTTGTCGTGTTCGGACTGGGGCGCGGCAGTGGCGGCGGTCTCGGGCGCGGTTGCCGTTTCGGCAAGGGCGGGCGCGGCGAAAGAAAGCAGCAGCGCGCTCGAGGCGGCAAGGGCAAGGCGCAAGGTCATATTCGGCAGTCCCCGGGGCAAGATGCAATCGCGGGGCGCTAGGCGCGTGCGCGGGCGCGCGCAAGAACGCGCGCGACGAGCGTGGCAGGCGCATCGACCGGCGGCGTGACGCCGCGCGGTCATCGCTCCACGTCAGCGGGCGGCGAAGCGCTCCCGGTGGAAGGCGGCATCCTTGCGCAGTTGGTCGTGCTCGACCCAGACCGAATGCGTGCCCGAACAGATCTTGTGCGGCAGCGCGAGGCGGCAGATCGGGCCCTTGGCGATGTCCGCAGCATCGAGGATCGCGCATTCCGAGGTGCCGGTGTTCTCGTCAATCAGGAAGGTGACGAGGTAGCCCGAGTCTTCGTGCCCTACCGCTTCGCTACTTGAGGGCTTTTTCGGTATCATCGGGCTTTCGCTCGCATAGACGCCTTCGGGCAGGCGGTAGACCTGCTCCTCGCCCGTCTCGGTGTCGTGGCGGACATAGCCGTTGAACAGGAACCAGCCGGGCCGCGTGGTTGTAGACCACACATAGCGGCTTTTATGCATGGCATAGCGCGGGTTGATCATGCCGAATTCGACGATCCGCTCGGACAAACGCTCCTCGCGGGTCTCGCCGGTCTTGAGGTTGAACCGCCAGCGGTGGAGGCGGGACTGGAATGAGTGTTCGTCCACATAGGCCATCATGTGGCTGTAGCGGCCCATCTCCTCGAGCGGATCGGGCATGGGCTTGGCCTGGTGATAGCCTTCGAGGATCACCTCGTCGCCCTCCTCCCATGCGTTGGTCCAATGCAGCACATAGGTCGGCGCGGCCTCGAACCAGCGAATGTCTTCCGGTTGGCCGCGGCGCGGGATCAGGGCGAAGCGGGTCGGGACGCCCTCGTGCAGCCGCGCGGCGTGGATGTTGCGGGTGAGCAGCTCCTCGTCCCAGAACAGCGGCATGTCGTTGAGGATCGACCAGTTGGGCGTGATCGCCATGTCGTGCGGCAGGCGCGGGCCGGGGAGGGGGACAGGGACGTAGTGCACCAGCGCGCCGGTCCGGTCGACCACCCCGTAATGCATGAAAGGCGCGTGCTTCGAATAGTTGAAGAACATCAGCTCCCCGGTCGCCTCGTCGACCTTCGGGTGGGCCGAAATGCCGTCCAGCGGCACCCACGGCGCCTTGCCGCGACTCCCCAATGTGACGGGATCGAGCATCCACGCCTCGCCGCACTGGTAGAGCGTGGCATAGGCGGTGCCGGCATGGACGATGATGTCGGTCGATCCGGTGTCCTTGAGCCCCCCATGCGCGCCGAAGCCGGGACGCACGCTCGTGCCCCACGGGTCCATCAGCCCGCCCCACAGGCTGCGGCCCGCGATCTGTTCGGCCTCGAAGCAGTGCGTCCGCACGAAGCGGTTGCGGTAGCTCGCCTTGCCGCCCGAGATGTCGACCTGGTGGATCATCGCATCGCCATCGAAGGGATGGTGCCGCCCCAATGGCTGATGGACCTGGTTCTCGGTGTTGCGGAGGTAGATCCCGTCGATGTCGGGTGGGATCGCGCCCTCGATCACCCGCAGTTCGGGAACGTCCACTTCCTCGTGCAGCGGCGTCCACGGGCCTGTCAGATAGGGGTGGTTCGACGGCTCGAGGCTGGTCTTCACCGGCGGGTGGCGCATGATCTGCATTGGTCACTCCCTCGGCGTGCAGAATGAGGCCGCGCATTATCTCTGGCAAGGTGCTATGCGCATCATCGCGCGGCCCAGCGAAATTGATCCGGGTCAAGGCACAGCGCTGCGTCCGGGGCGATCATCCTCATCATGAACGGGAGATACGCCATGAAATCGATCCTGCTGCACATCGATCACGATCCTGCCATGACCGCGCGCCTGCAAGTCGCGCTCGACATGGCCCGCGCCTGCAACGGCCACATCACCTGCCTGCAGGCGGTGAGTTACGACGTGTTCATGCCCGGCGACTTCTACGGCTCGGCGATCGCTGCCGCGCTGCCGGTAATCCGCGAGAACGCCGAGAAGCTGCGCGCGAAGATCGAGGCCGAGCTCGAGCATGAAGGCGTGCCCTTCGACTGGCGGTTCGAATATGGCGTCGCGGGCCAGCGCCTGATCGAGGCCTCGCCGCTCGCCGATATCGTCATCATGGGCCCGGCCGAGGCGGGGATGGATCGGTCGGGCCCCTCGGCGCTGGTCGGCGATGTGGTGACCCGCGCGCCGGTGCCGGTGCTGGTGGTGCCCGAGGGGACGCACAGCTTCGATGTCGGCGCGCCGATGCTGGTCGCATGGAACGGCTCGGCCGAAAGCGCCCATGCGCTGCGCGCGGCGGTGCCGCTGCTGGCCTGCTCGGTGAAGGTGACGCTCGCCTGCGTGGTCGAGCAGGCAGGCGAGGGCAAGCGCTTCGACCTGCCCAGCACCGAGGGCGCGAAATACCTCGCCCGCCACGGCATCTCTTGCGAGATCGTCGAAATCCCTCGCGGCGAGGCGCGGATCGCCGACACGCTGTTCTCCGCCGCCCAGTTGCGCGACTGCGCGCTGCTGGTGATGGGCGCCTATGGCCACGCGCGGCTCGCCGAGCTGGTGCTTGGCGGGGTGACGCGCCACATGCTGAGCGAGCCGCAGATGCCGGTGCTGCTCGCCCACTAGTTTGTTGCACCCTCAAGCGCCGGGCGGCGGACGTCTGTCCGGTTGTCCTCGCTTCGCTCGTTCAGCTTCGCTTCGGCTTTCGCGCCATCAGGCGCGGCGCGCGTTCGCGCTTGCGGCGGCTGCGCCGCCGAGCGGCTCTGTCCTAGCGGGGGCTGCGTTTCCGCATCATCCCCTCCTGCGCGACGCTTGCCACGAGCTCGCCCGCGAGGTTGAAGATCCGCCCGCGGTTGAACCCGCGCCCGCCGCCCGACCAGGGCGCGTCGGTGGCATAGAGCAGCCATTCGTCGGCGCGCGCATCGCGGTGGAACCAGATCGCGTGATCGAGGCTCGCGCCGACCAGTTCGTTGCGCATCCAGCTGAGGCCATGTGGCAGCGCGCTGGTGCCGAGCAGCGTGTAATCGCTGGCATAGGTGATGATCGCGCGGTGCAGCTCCGGCGTGTCGGCCTCGCCCGTGATCGGCGCACAGACCTTGAACCAGGTATGCGCGCGCG
Organism: Erythrobacter donghaensis; assembly: GCF_001557325.1. GTDB lineage: Bacteria > Pseudomonadota > Alphaproteobacteria > Sphingomonadales > Sphingomonadaceae > Erythrobacter > Erythrobacter donghaensis_B. The sequence continues at coordinate 21,118 of NZ_LSJS01000185.1, read as the reverse complement.
GCTCCCTCGGCTCGCGGCTCATCCAGTGCAGGCGATCGATGGTGCGCATCTCGATCGGGCGGGGGCGCAGCATCATGCGGCGCTGGGTCTCCGAGAGCCTGTCGCCCCATTGCGCGGCGATCTCGCGGCGCAGCTCCAGGTCGGGGCGCAGATCATCGGGACGGGCGACATCGGGCATGGGGGAATCGCAGTGTTCGAGGCCGTCCTCGGGCAGCTGGAAGCTGGCTGTGAGGTTGAGGATCGGGACGGGCATCCCGTCCTCGCCTTCCTGGCTGGCGACAACACGGCGGTTGGCGAAGCTCCTCCCGTCGAAATCGCGCTCGATGCGGTATTCTATTCCCGCCCCCTCGCGCCCGCCGCGCAGGAAATAGGCGTGGAGCGAATGGGCCGCCTTGCCGTCGGTGACGCTCGCCTGCGCGGCTTGGAGCGCCTGCGCCAGCACCTGTCCCCCGAACACGCGCCCGATCCCGTCCTTCTGCGGCGGCCCGGCATAGACGTCGGCGGCGCGCTTCTCGACCGTGAGCAGCCGGACGAGGCCGGCGACCAGTTCTTCGTTGGTGGGTTCGTCAGTCATGGCGCAGGGCCATGCGGCGACCTTACGAACCCGTCAAGCCGAGCTTGCGCATCACGCGGAAGGCATAGGCCTTGGCATAGTTTTGCTGCGGGAACCGGCCGGGGGCCTTCGGCGTCAGGCCCCGCGCGCGCAGGATTGCGTTGAAGATGCGCGCGTCGCTTTCGCGATAGCTCCACTCCGAGCGCCAGGTGATCGACAGCGACACCGAGGGGGCGGGGCCGTTCCGCACGAAATGCGGCGCCATGACGGGCACGAACAGCGCCTCGCCGGGGGAGAGCGCGAATTCGGTGCCGTGTGGGAGCATCGCATCATCCCACCGCAATTCGCGCGGGCCGCCCGAATGGTAGGTCTCGTGGGCCTCATCGGGCACGAAGCGGGTGTCGCCCGCGGGGAACTGGGTCATCGCCTTTCGTCCACGGATCTGGAGCAGGATGTTGTGTTCGGGATCGAAGTGATAGGGGGTCACCGAGTTGGGGCTGGAGACGAAGATGAACCCTTGGGGGGTCAGCATCGCGCCGGTCGCGGCCTCGATCTCGGGGCGGATTTCCTCGAGCAGGCCCCGCAGCAGCTCTTCGTAAGCGGGCACTTGCTCGATGTTCTTGAGCACCGCCCAGCTCTCCGCCTCGGCAACCTTGCGGATGGTTTCGGCGATGGTGAGGCCGTTCGAATCCGGCTTGCCATCGACCCCGATGGGGAGGTCGCCGCGGTTGTATTCGACCGAGGCGGACGGGAGCTGCTCGGCCAGTGCGGCAAGCGCCTCGATCTCCAGTAGCGGGTGGCTGGTGAGGCCGTGGGTGAGGACATGCGGCTTTTCGGGATAGTGCCGGGCGAATTTTGCGCGCGCAGAGGCGTCGAAGACGGTCGCGGGCAGGGCATCGGCGAAGCGGGCAGGGGCGTTCATGCGGCTTTCTTCCCTTGAGGGTTTCGGGGTCGGGTCTCGTAGGCCTGGAGCAGGCGGAAGGCGGTGCGGCGCGCGCGGCCGCCGATGGCGATGTTGAGGCTCGCCATGCGGCGCGTGTCGCGCCACAAGCGCTCGATCATCGGGTGGCCTTGCACCGCGCAGCTATCGGCCCAGGCGATCCCCTCGCGCTCGAGCAGGGCGAGGTTCTCCAGTTGGAGGAGCATGCCCGGGGAAAAGCGCGCATAGGCCTCGTCGAAGGCGGTCTTGTAGCTGTAGGCGCCGGGTGCGGTGAGGAAACTGGCGAGCATGGCGATGGCGCGCCCGTCGAGCCGGAGCGCGAGGCGTTCGAGCCGCCCGGCCGCCGCCGCGCCCGCCAGCGCGGCTTCGAACAGCGCGCGGGTGTCGGGGGCGGAGGCGAGGGCCGAGCCTGCCGCGCCCTTCCATCCGGCGGCTTCCAGGGCGAGGAACTCGGCGGTCCATTCGGCGATGCCCTCGGCGCCCTCGATCCGCTCGAAGGCGAGCGGGCCTTCCTCGGCCAAGCGATTGTGCTGACGGCGCAGTTCCTTGCGCTTCTTGGCGCTCATCGCCGCTTCGAGATAGGCGGCCGCCGAGGTCTCGCCCGCCAGCATCGCGCGGGCTTCGCGCGCAGCGATATAGTGCGGACGGCGGCGAGTAGCGAGCACGGTTTCGAGCGCGGCGAAGACCGGGCCCTCGTTCGGCATCTGCGGCAGGTGCAGGAACAGCGCGCGGCCCGCGCGGCGGTCGAAATGGGCGAGCAGATCTTCCCAGAAGCGCTCCTCGTGTCCCGCAGCGATCAGTGGCACGCCGCAGAAGGCGTTGGCGTGGAGCCACACCGCGGCGTGGGTGAGCGGGTGGCCGTAATAGCGCCTCTGCCGCGACACCGGCATCAGCCCGGCGAGGCGCCCGTCTTGGAACCACGCCTTGACCCGCACGCCATCCTGCGCACCCCACTGATGCAGCGAGGGGAGGAGGTACCAGGGCTCGAAAAAGGGATTGGGCTCGGCCGCGCGGGTGACGAGGCGCTCCCATGCGGCGCGGAAGGCGGGCTCTTCAAGGTCGGCGAGGGAGAGGAGGCGCAGGCCGCTCGTCGTATCGCTTGCGCAGGTGCGAAAGCTGTCCGCCGACCCCATCTTCATGCCCGTTAACCCCGCCTTGCCGCACCTGTCTGCGGATTCATGCAGCTTGATGGCACAGGGCGTTTCAGAAAGCCTCAGCGCGCAGAGCGGCTGTCCGATGGGGGGACAGGGGCGCGGGCAAAGATAAACCCCGCCGGGATCGCGCCCGGCGGGGTCTGGATTTTCACCGGATGGGGCTGATCAAGCCGCCCCGTGTGCCAGCGCCGCGAGCAGCAGCAGCGCGACGATGTTGGTGATCTTGATCATCGGGTTGACCGCCGGCCCGGCGGTGTCCTTGTAGGGATCGCCGACCGTGTCGCCCGTTACCGCGGCCTTGTGGGCTTCGGAGCCCTTGCCGCCGTGGTTGCCGTCCTCGATGTACTTCTTGGCGTTGTCCCACGCTCCGCCGCCGGCAGTCATCGAGAGCGCGACGAACAGCCCGCCGACGATCACGCCGAGCAGCAGCGCGCCCAGCGCCGCAAAGCCGTTGTCCTGCCCCGCGATGGCGGTGATCACGAAATAGACCACCACCGGCGCCAGCACCGGCAGCAGCGAGGGGATGATCATCTCCTTGATCGCGGCCTTGGTGACGAGGTCGACGGTGCGGGCATAGTCGGGCTTGGAGGTGCCCGCCATGATCCCCGGATTGGTGCGGAACTGCTCGCGCACGTCCACCACCACGTCGCCCGCCGCGCGGCCAACCGCCGTCATCCCCATCGCCCCGAACAGGTAGGGCAGAAGCGCGCCGAGCAGCAGGCCGACGATCACGAAGGGATTCTCGAGGCTGAAGTCGACATTCGCATCGGGGAAGAAGGTCCGAAGGTCCGTCGTGTAGGCCGCGAACAGCACCAGCGCGCCAAGGCCCGCCGAACCGATGGCATAGCCCTTGGTCACGGCCTTGGTGGTGTTGCCCACCGCGTCGAGCAGGTCGGTTTTTTCCCGCACGGAATCGTCAAGCCCGGCCATTTCGGCAATGCCCCCCGCATTGTCGGTGACCGGACCATAGGCGTCGAGCGCCACGACCATGCCCGCCAGCGCCAGCATGGCAGTCGCCGCATAGGCGATCCCCATCAGGCCCGCGAGCCCATAGGCGATGATGATGCCCGCCACGATCACCAGCGTCGGCAGCGCGGTCGCCTCGAGGCTGATCGCGAGGCCCTGGATCACGTTGGTGCCGTGGCCGGTTTCAGAGGCCTTGGCGATCGAGCGCACCGGACGGTACTTGGTGCCGGTGTAGTACTCGGTGATCCAGATGATGAGGCCGGTGATGGCAAGGCCGAGCAGGGCGCAGTAGAACAGGCTTATGCCGGTGATGCTGGCATTGGGATCGCCTAAGGTCCTCAACTCGTCTACGAGCGAGGGCTCCACATCGGCGCGTGGCGGGTTCACCAGCGCGTTCATGTCGCCCAAGGCATAGCTCATCACGGCATAGATCGCCGGGATCGAGGTGACCGCAGTGACGATGAAGCCCTTGTACATCGCCCCCATCACGTTGGTGCCCCCTCCAAGGCGCACGAAATAGGTGCCGAGGATCGAGGTGACGATGCACACGCCCCCGATCAGCAGCGGCAGCGCCATCATCGGCAGCAGCAGGTCGCCGAGGTTGGTGAGCAGCAGCGCGGTCAGCACCATGGTGGCGCCGACGGTGACGACGTAAGTCTCGAACAGGTCCGCGGCCATGCCCGCGCAGTCGCCGACATTGTCGCCGACGTTGTCCGCGATCACGGCGGGATTGCGCGGGTCATCCTCGGGGATGCCTGCTTCGACCTTGCCGACAAGGTCGGCGCCGACATCCGCCGCCTTGGTGAAGATGCCCCCACCCAAACGCGCGAAGATCGAGATCAGCGAGGCGCCGAAGGCGAGGCCCACAAGGCCGTCGATCACCGCGCGGCTCGAAGGCGACAGGCCCATCGGCCCGATCATGGCGGCGAAGAACACCGCAATGGCGAGCAGCGCCAGCCCCGCGACCAGCATGCCGGTGATCGCGCCCGCGCGGAAGGCGAGGGTGAGGCCGGCCTGAAGCCCGGTCGAGGCCGCCTCGGCGGTGCGCACGTTCGAGCGGACCGAGATATTCATCCCGATATAGCCCGCCACGCCCGAAAGCACCGCGCCGGTGACGAAGCCGATCACCGCGGTCGTGCCGAGCGCGAAGGCGACGATCGCGGCCACCACCACGCCGACGATGGCGATGGTCGAATATTGGCGGTTGAGGTAGGCCTGAGCGCCTTCCTGGATGGCGGCGGCAATTTCCTGCATCCGCGCGTTACCGGCACTCGCGCCGAGCACCTGCGAGCTGGTGACGATGCCATAGACAATGGCAAGCACCCCCAGCCCAATCGAAATGAGCAATAGATTCACGAGCAATCCCCTCTCGTCTTATGTCGCTTCCCGGGTTCGGGAGCCTGCGCCGCGTCGAGATCCCATGGGCGCAAGGCGCACAGTCATAGGGGCTTGCCAAGGGCTGGCAAGCCTAAGGCAGAGTGCCAAGCGCGGTTTTGCGCCGCTTTGCGCAAATTAGTGAGGGGGCGGGTGTGCGGCAGCGCTCAGCCGTGGCGGTAGCCGAGGCTGGCGGGGTCGTCGAGCAGGGCCTCGCCGAGCAGCAGCGGGGCGGGCCCGCGCGCGCCGACGGTGCCGATGCGGTGCGCCGGTATGGGCAGCGCGGCGGCAGGCTGCGCGGTGAACAGCAGCTCGTAATCATCGCCCCAGCGGATGCATTTGTCGAATTGCGCGGGGTCCGCGACCGGGATCGCTTGCGGGTCGAGCGTGATCGTCACCCCGCTCGCCTCGGCCATGCGCCAGCAATCGAGCAGCAGCCCGTCCGAGACGTCCATCATCGCGCTGACATGCGGGGCGAGCGCGCGGCCCTTGGCGAGGCGGGGGACGGGGCGGTCGAAGGCGGCGCGGTGTTCGGGGTCGCCCGCAAAGCCGAGCATCGCGCGGCCGACCGGGCCGGTCAGGAACACCCCGTCGCCCGCCTGCGCCCCGCTCCGCGCGGGTACCGGCACGTGGCTCGCCCGCCCGATGGCCGTCAGGCCGAAGGCGCGCGGGGCCCCAGCCGCAATCGTGTCGCCCCCCAGCAGCGGGGTCGTGAAGGCCTCGAGCGCGTCGCGCAGCCCATCGAGAAACCGCGCATCGTCGCGCCCCAGCATGTGGCCGAGCAGCACGCCCACCGGCTCCGCGCCCTTGGCGGCAAGGTCCGAGAGATTGGTCGCGACCAGCTTCCACGCAACGTCTGCCATGTCGGCATCGGCGCGGAAATGGGTGCCCTCGGCCATCATGTCGTGGGTGACGACGAAGGTCTCGCTGCCGAGGTCGATGACCGCGCAATCATCCATGAGCCCGCGCGCGCCGGAATGGAGCGGCAGGCTGCGCAAGGCGGCGATGAAATCAGGCTCGTTCAGCCCCGCGCGTCCCTGGCCACCGCATCGAGGATGCCGTTGACGAACTTGGCCTGCCCGTCGTCGAAGAAGGCCTTGGCGACCTCGACATACTCGTTGATCACGACGGCCGCGGGCACATCGGCGCGCGCGAGCAGTTCATAGGTGCCGGCGCGAAGCACCTGTAGCATCGCCTTGTCGAGCCGCGCGAGGGTCCAGCCGCTCGCGAGCTTGCCCGCCACAAGCGCATCGATCTCGTCACGCCGGGCGTCCACACCGCGCACGACATCGTCGAAGAACGGCACCTCGGCGTCGGCATATTCGGCCTCGTCGAAATCCTCGTCGTCGATCGTGCGTCCCAGCCGGTGCTGGTGAAATTCGTCGAGCAGCCGGGCGAGGGCGGTGCCCTCCATGTGCTGCTGGTACAGCGCCTGGACGGCGGCAAGACGCGCGGCCGAGCGGGCCTGGGAGCGGACGGGCTGGTTCATCGGATTCTGAGTTCCACGGACTTGGCATGCGCCGGCAGCCCCTCGGCATGGGCGAGGGTCGCGGCGGCAGGGCCGATCGCGGCGAAGGACGCGGCATCGAGCCCGAGGAAACTCGTGCGCTTCATGAAGTCGAGCACCGACAACCCGCTCGAGAAGCGCGCGCGGCGTCCCGTGGGCAGCACGTGGTTCGGCCCGGCGACATAATCGCCCACCGCCTCGGGCGTCATGCGGCCGAGGAAGATGCTGCCCGCGTGGCGGATCGCCGCGAGGTAGGGCTCGGGATCGTCGAGGGCGATCTCGACGTGTTCGGCAGCCAAACGGTTGGCCAGCGCCGGGGCCTCGGCGAGGAGATCGTTGACCACGATCATCACGCCATGCGCATCCCAACTCGCCCGCGCCGTCTTCGCCGTGGCGAGCTGGGTGATCTGCAAGTCGATGCAGTCCTCCACCTGCCGTGCGAACCCCGCATCGTCGGTGATGAGGATCGACTGCGAGGTCGGGTCATGCTCCGCCTGCGAAAGCAGGTCGGCGGCGATCCAGTCGGGATCGTTCTTCCCGTCGGCGATGACGAGGATTTCCGAAGGGCCTGCGACCATGTCGATCCCGACCACGCCGAACAGCTGGCGCTTGGCCTCGGCCACCCAGGCATTGCCGGGGCCGGTGACGACGTCGACCCGCTTGATCCGCTCGGTGCCATAGGCGAGCGCGCCGACAGCCTGTGCACCGCCCACGCGCCAGATCTCGTCCACGCCCGCGATATGCGCGGCTGCGAGCACCATCGGGTTCGACTGGCCCTTGGGGGTGGGGGTGACGACCACCAGCCGCTCGACCCCCGCCACGCGCGCGGGGATCGCGTTCATCAGCAGCGAGGAGGGATAGGCCGCACGCCCGCCGGGCACATAGAGCCCCGCTGCATCCACCGCCCGCCAGATCGCGCCCAAGCGCACGCCCGCGCCGTCGACATAGTCGCGGTTCGCGGGGAGCTGCGCCTCGTGATAGGCGCGGATGCGCGCAGCGGCGAGTTCCAACGCCTCGCGCAAGTCCGGGGCAATGTCGTTATAGGCCTGCTCGCAGCGCTCGCGGGTAATGACCCAGTCGCTTTCGTCGATCAGCGCATAGCCATCGAACCGCTGCGTGTATTCGACCAGCGCCGCATCGCCGCGGCCCTTGACCGCCTGGAGGATGCCCGAGACCTGACCCGCGACATCGGAATCGGCTTCGCGCCGCGCATCGACGATGCGGGCGAACTTCGTCTCGAAGTCGGGTTGGAAGGTGGAGAGCAGCTTGGCGGTCATGCAGCGACGGGAGCCTTGTGAGCGCGTTCCTCGGCCTCGCGGCGGAAGGCGTCGACCAGCGCGGCGACGCGGCGGTCGGTCTTGAGGGCGGTGCGGTTGACGATCAGGCGCGCGGAAATCTCGAGGATGACCGCAGTCTCGATGAGGCCATTCTCGCGCAGGGTGGTGCCGGTCGAGACGAGATCGACGATCTGGCGAGCAAGTCCGAGCGAAGGGGCAAGCTCCATCGCGCCGTTGAGCTTGACGCATTCGGCCTGCACGCCGGCGGCTTCGAAGTGGCGGCGGGTGAGGCTCGGGTATTTGGTGGCCACGCGCAGGTGGCTGGCAGTTCCGGCTTCGTCGGCATCCGATGCCATACGCGCGACCGACAGGCGGCACAGCCCGATCCCGAGATCGACCGGCGCGTAGAGATCGGCGTAGTCGAATTCCTCGATCACGTCCGAACCGACGATCCCCACCTGCGCCGCGCCATGCGCGACGAAGGTCGCCACATCGAAGGCGCGCACGCGGATCAGGCGCATGTCGGGGCGGGTGGTGCCGAAGGCGAGGGCGCGGCTCTTGGGGTCGTGGAAATCGGCCGCAGGCTTCACACCGGCGCGTGCCATCACCGGCAGCGCCTCGTCGAGGATGCGGCCCTTGGGGACAGCGAAGGTCAGCTGTCCGGGATTGTCGGGGATGCCATTGATGGTCATGATTGGCCGCGCACTTAAGGGCGGGACGGCAAAAGGGCAATGGTGATGGCGGTGAGCGAGCCGGGAATCATGGGTCTGGAAGACTTTACGGCAGCGCTCGAATGGCAGGCCCGCCATGCCGAGGAGAACGGCGCGCCCGCCACGGCCCGCGTGATCCGCGCGCTCGCCGGGGTGCGGGCGAGCGACACGGCGACCGGACGGCGGATCGCGAACTGGCAGGGCCTGACGCTCAAGGATGCGATGCCGCTCAGGATCGCAGGCGGATTTCACCACCTGTTGCTGACCGGGGCGGACATGCGGCTTGGCGCGGTCTATTCCGGCGATGTCACCGATCAGCACGAGGTCGATGCGCTGGTGCTCGATCTTACGCGCAGGTTCGATGCGCGGCTGCTGCCGTGGCTCGACGGCCCGCCGCAGACCAACGAGGCGGGCCGCGCCGCGAGCATCATGGCGGGGCTCCTGTGGCTGGCGGGGCGGGTGCGCTGTCCGCGGTTCGACCTGTTCGAGCTTGGCGCAAGTGCGGGCGTCAACACCATGATCGACCGCTACTTCTTCAGGCTCGGCGAAACCGAGGTCGGGCCGGAGGCGTCGCCGATGCGGATCGTGCCCGAGTGGCGCGGCGCCTCACCGCCGCCGCCGCCATCCGGTTTCGCCATCACATCGGTGAAGGGCTGCGACATCGCCCCGATCAACCTTGCCGATCCCGAGGCAGCGCTGCGGCTCAAGGCCTATGTCTGGCCCGATGCCGGGGAACGGATGGCGCGGATTGACGCCGCAATCGCGCTGGCGGGCGCGCAGCCGGCCGATGTCGTCGCGGCCGATGCGGGGGACTTTGCCGCCGACATGCTGGCGCGCCCCCGGCAGCCGGGCACCGCGCGGGTGATGTTCCATTCGATCATGTGGCAATACATGCCCGCCGCAACGCAGGCGCGCATCACCGCCGACTTCGAGGCCGAGGGCCTTGCCGCGACCCCCGATACCCCGCTCGGCTGGATCGCGCTGGAGACCGACCCCGCCACCTTCCGCCACGAATTGCGTGTCCGCCTGTGGGACGGCGCGGCACATCGCGGCGAGGAGTACCTGCTGTCCCACGCGCACCCGCATGGCGCCTGGGTGGAGTGGCGGGCGGGTTAGCCCGCGAGGAACGCCTCGATCGCCGCATTGACTGCCTCGGGCGCCTCCCACGGCACGAAATGCCCGCAGTCCGGCACCTTCACGATGGTGAGCGGGTCGATGATGTCCTCCAGTCCCTCGAGGTTCTCAGGGGGCAGGGCGAGGTCGTCCAGAGCCCAGATCACCAGCGTCGGGATGGTCAGCTTGGGCAGGGCGGGCGGCGTCCAGCCCTCCGGCACTGCGAAAGGCGCGTCCATCGGCGGCACGTCGATCGGGCTCGCACGGTAATAGTTGAGCATCCCGAAGGCGGCGTCACGGTTCTGCCAGTCGCGCAGCAGCTGGTCGCGCTCCTCGGGCTCCATCGCCGTGGGGCGGTCCCACTTCACTTCCTTGAGCAGGAGGCCGGTGAGCCCGTGCTCCTTCACCAGCGCGTCGTTGGCAGGGTCCTTGAACCCGCGGATGTACTGGCTCGCCTCGCGCTGGACAGGGTGAGTGTAGAGCAGGCGCTGGAAGATCGCCGGGTGCGGCGCGTTGGCGATCACCGCGCGGGTCACGCGGGCGTGCTGGCCGCCGAGCGCCACTCCCCAGGCAATCGCCCCGCCCCAGTCGTGCCCGACGATGGTGAAGCTCGCGATCCCCAGCGTGTCGGCGAGCAGGAAGACGTCGCCGATCAGCTTGTCGGGGGTATAGGCAGCGACCTCCTGCGGTTTCGACGAGCCGCGATAGCCGCGCTGATCGGGGGCGATGCAGCGGAAGCGGTCGGAGAAATGGCGGATCTGGTGCCGCCAGGTGCGGTGGCTTTCGGGAAAGCCGTGGAGGAAGATCAGCACCGGGGCGTCGACCGGCCCTTCGTCGACGATGTCGAGGTGGATCCCGTTCGGAAGGTGCACCCGCTTGAGGTCGAAGCTCATCACTGCTGCTCCAGCTTGTCCATGTAACCCTTGGCGACCATCTCCGCGACCTGATCGAGCAGCGCCTCGGGCGTGCGGCGTGCCTCGCCCATGGCGAGCTCGAAGCCCTCGGCGACGATTATCTCGCGAGTGCCTGTAGCGATCCCGTCAAGCATCTGGCGGGCGGCGACGTCAGCCGGGATGCCCTCGTCGATCGCCTTGTCGCTGCGGCCCCGCGCGGTGCCTTCGGCGGTGAGCGCGTTCCTCGACACATTGGTCGCGACCGAGCCCGGGTAGATGGTGTGCACCGACACGCCGTTGATCGACAGCTCGGCCCTGAGCGCGTCGGCATAGCCCGCCAGCCCGAACTTGGCGGCGCAATAGGCCGTGCGCATCGGCACCCCGACCTTGCCCGCGATCGAGGAGATGAACCCCAAGGCCCCCGATCCGCGCTCGGCCATATGGCCGATCAGCCCTTGCGTGAAAGCGATCTGGGCGAGGAGATCGACTTCGATGATGTCGCGGTAGACCTGCATCGAGGTCTTCAACGCGCGGCTCCTCTGCGAAATCCCGGCATTGGCGAAGGCGATGTCGACGCCGCCCTTCCACGCGATGGCCTTGGCGGTCGCGTCAGCCAGAGCGGCATCATCGCGCACGTCGAAGGCGAGGATCAGGGTCTCGCCGCAATCTGCCGCGACCTCGGCGAGGCGCGCTTCGTCACGGCCCGACAGCACCACGTGAGCGCCCCGCGCGGCCAGCTCCCGCGCCAGCGCCGCGCCAATGCCCGAGGATGCGCCGGTGATCCATGCCACCTTGCCTGCGTAGTCCATGTTTCTCTCCCTTTTCCTGGAGAGGTAGCGGGCGGTTCGGGCCCGCGCAATCAGGTTGCGATTGCAGACCGGATCATGGCGGCGAGTTCCACCGGAAACACCGCCTCGTGCCAGCTTTCCAGCTCCTCGAGTGTGAACCAGCGGTGCTGCGTCATCAGCGCCTGCTCGGTCTCGGTGTGCCCTGCGGTGTCGATCCGCGCGTCGTCCACGCGTATCAGAAAGAAGCGCTCGTCGGCCTGCACCGGCTCGCCCTCGACCGTGACGAATTCGGGGGTCATCCGGGCGATCTGGGGGCCGGGGTCGGCGACGATGCCGGTCTCCTCGAACAATTCGCGCCGCGCGGCATCCTCGAAGCTCTCGCCCGGATCGACCTCGCCGCCTGCGGTCACCCAGAAGGGCGGACGGCCGGGCACGTCATAGCGAAACATCAGCGCGCGGCCCGCGGGATCGAGCACGATCAGCCGCGCCGCAGGGCGCAGGCGCAGGGCGGGGTTGAGGGTCACGCTCACGCTTCCGGCACGCTCGCCTTTATCGCCACCGCATGGACGCGCTGCCCGACGATGTCCCCCAGCGCCGCGATCACCGCGCGCTGGCGGGCGAGGCGGTTCATCTCGGCAAAGACCGCCGCTTCGATCTCCACCGTGAAATGCGATTCGCCTGAACCGTCGTCGCCCATGTGACCCGAATGCTTGGCGCTGTCGTTGATGATCGCGAGCCGCGTCGGCGCGAAAGCCTCGGTCAGGAGCGCATGCATTTCCTCGGCAACCGATCCGGTCATCGTTTTCTTCTCCTTTCGGTGTCGCTCCTTTGGAGCACCTGCCAACGCATTGCAAAGCGTCAGGCGGCGGTCTATCCGCGTCGCGATGCCCACCTCGTTCATTGTCATCGACGATTTCCTCGAAGAACCGGATCACTTCCGCGACCTGGCCTTGGGCCTGGACTACCCCGAGCAAGGCGGTAATTACTCCGGTCGCAACAGTGTCCAGCGGCTCGATCTCCCCGGGCTTTCGGATTATGTCTCGCATGTTACCGGGGAGCCGTTAAAGCCGGTCGAGCCGCTTCAGTCGCACGGCAAATGCCGATTGACGCTGGCGAGCGATTCCAAGAACGCCCGGGTTCACGTGGACGATTCCCAGTGGTCCGGCATCCTCTATCTCTCGCGTCCGCAAGACTGCCGCGGTGGAACGCGATTCTTCCGTCACAAGGCGACCGATACTGATCGCGCCCCGATCAACGACAGCGAGGCGCAGGCGATGGGGTATGCGAGCGTGTCCGAGGCGTGCAACACCATCCTCGCCAAGGACAGCCTGCGTCCCGCGGCGTGGGAGAAGACTTTCGATATACCGATGCGCTTCAATCGTCTGGTGCTGCTGCGCCCGTGGTTCTGGCATACCTCCTGCCCCGGTTTCGGGAAAACGGTGCACGATGGTCGACTGATCCAGGTCATGTTCTTCACGCTCGATCCAGCGCGAACGAAGTAAAGGTCGCAGCATTGGGGCTTTTGGCGCTTGGATTTTGCGCCTGCAATCGCCACCTAGCGCCTTCATGCCTTCACCACGATTCCACGGCCGCGTCGAGAGCCCCGGGCGCGCTTGCGAAGCTCCTGGCTGCCGTGAGGCGGGCGAATTCCGCGCGCCCGGGCGGCGGCCGCACGGCTTCGACGGGCCGGGTGAGTGGCGCTGGTTCTGCCTGCAACACGTGCGCGAGTTCAACGCGGGATACGACTGGTTCGAAGGCATGAGCGCCGAGGAGATCCTGCGCGCCCAGTCGCCCATCGCGGGTTGGCAGACCGAGAGCCGGGTGTTCCGCCCCACGGCGGGAATCGCCGATGGGCCGCGCTGGGCCGACTATGCCGACCCCTTGGAGGCGATCAGCGCCCGCGCCCGCGGCATCAAGTCGCGCGCCGAGCGCGAGGCCAAGGCGGCGATGTCGGGGCGCTTCTCGCGCGAAGAGGCGGTCGCGCTCGAGGTGATGGGTTTGGGCTCCGACACCGATCGCACGCGGCTCCGCAGGCGCTATTCCGAACTGGTGCGCCGCTACCACCCCGACCGCAATGGCGGCGACCGCGCGCACGAGGCGCAGCTCACCGCCGTGGTCGATGCTTATCAGGTGCTCAAGAAGAGTGCGGCGCTGGCCTAGCCCTGCGCCGCCTTGATGATCGCCGCGTCGATGGCGTTGGCCTCGGCATAGGCGGGTCGCTGGGTGATGCGCTCGACGTAGGCGCGGAACGATGGGCGCTCGGGGATCGAGCCGAACCGGAGGCCCCACACGAACTGGCTGCCCACGTAGGTGTCGGCCATGGTGAAGCGGCTGCCCGCGGCGAAGTCGTTTGTCGACAACCAGCTATCGAGCGTGTCCAGGGTCAGTTCGAAGCTGCCGAAGCCCGCCATCCCGGTCTTGCCCTCGGGCACCTGCCAGCCCATCGCCTGCGCCACCACGGCCTGCTCCAGCGGCCCGGCGGCAAAGAACAGCCAGCGGAAATAGGCGGCGCGCTCGTGCGCGTCGGGGAGAAGGCCTTTGTCGGGGTGGGTCTCGGCAAGGTAGTGGTTGATCGCGGCGCATTCGGTGACGACGTGGTCGTGACCGCCGTGGTGGTGGACGAGCGCGGGCACCTTGTTCATCGGGTTGATTGTCTTGAAGCTCTCCGGGCGCGTGGCCCAGTCGAACACCAACTGCTCGTAATCCGCGCCCGCCTCGTGCAGCGCCCAGCGCGCAATCTGACCGCGGCTCATGGCGACGGTGTAGAAGGTGAATTCGGCCATCGGTGTCCTCCCCTTTCGTCGAAAATCAGGTCTGCCGGAACGCCCAGCGCAGCGTGCGGCCCATGCCCCATGTCGCGGCGCGCGCGGGCAGGGCAGCGAGCACCGGGCGCTGGAGGTTGAGCATCGCGGCCGCCCAGCCGGGCAGCATGGCGACGGCATCGGCAGTGATCATCGTCTGCACGGCCAGCGGCGTCCCCGGCGGGCGTTGGCTGAGCACCAGCTGCGCCACCTCGCGCGCTTCCTTCGAAGTCGCGAGATCGTGGCGCAGCTCGCGGAATATTCTATCCGCCTCGGCGCGGGTCTCGGGCACCGGATCGGCACCAAGCGCGCGCGCGATGACCGCGAACTGGCGGTAGTATTCGTCCTGCTCGGCCACCGGCATAGCGGGGCGGACATGGCGGAGATAGCCCGCCAGAAAGCTCTGCGCTTCGGTGACATGCACCCAGGCGAGCGTGCGCGGATTGGTCGCCTCGTAGCGCGTGCCGTCGGGGAGCGTCCCGCCGACCTTGGCGTGAATGCGGTTGACCCGCGCGATCGCCTGCATCGCCGCGTCGCGGTGGCCGAAGGTGGTGACGGCGATGAACCGCGCGGTGCGGCGCAGCCGGCCGTGCATGTCCTCGCGGAAATTCGAATGATCGAGGACGCCCTGGAGCGCGTGGGGGTGGAGCATCTGCAGCAGCAGCGCGCGTACCCCGCCGGTCATCATCCCGACGATATCGGCGTGGACCAGCCGGATCGGCGTGTCGCGTTCGAACAGCGCCTCGTCCGAGGGCGGAGTGGTGGTCTGCCCGTTCGCGGTGTCATGGAAAACCCCGCGCACCTGCGAGACCAGCCTGAGGCGCAGCGATTCGAGGGGGTCAGGACGCGCCATACCTGCAAGAGGTAGGTGCAGTGGGCGCGCATTGCCAGCGCCTTCGGCCGCTCAGGCGATGCGCAACAGCCGCAGCAGGCTGGCCGTGGCGGTGTCGAAGATCGCCGGATCGCTGCCGGCGCGGGCCAGCAATTGGGCACCCTGCAATTGCGCGAGCATGGCGGCGGCGAGTGCGTCGGCCTGCGTGGGCCCGCCCGGAACGTCGAGCGAGCCGTCCGCCGCCCCGTCGCGCAACAGCTGGGCGAACCAGTCGATCACAAGCGCGTTGGCCGCCGCCAACCGGTCCAGCATCGCCGGGCTCGATCGCTCGCCGTCGGCCGCGATCGCGGCGCACAGGCACATCGACGAGCCGTCGCCCAGCGCATCGCGGTAGAGGCGGACGGCCGCGCGGAAGGCCCCGGCAGCGTCCGGCTGCACGGCGCGGAAGGCAGCCAGCGCCTCCTCCAGCCGGGCGGCATAGCGTTCCAGCACCGCAAGGCCGAGATCGGCCTTGGCCGGGAAGTGGTGGTGAATGCTCGCCTTGCGGATCCCCGCCTCGGCAGCAAGGTCGGCATAGCTGAACCCGCCAAACCCGCGCGTGCGGATGGCGGTCTCGCCCAGATCGATCAGAAGCTCGCGTGTCGACATACCTACCAACTAGTAGGTTGACTCGGGTGAATCAAGTGCTACTACGCCTACCTACTGGTAGGTTGATCACCAGCAAGGAGAGACAAGATGCGCATTTACGATGTCGAAGGATTCGCCAACCCGGCCCGCGTCCGCATGGCGCTGGCCGAGAAAGGCGCGAGCGGGCAGGCGGAATTCGTCACGGTCGATGTAATGGGTGGCGAGCATCGCTCCGCCGCGTTCCGCGCCCGCAATCCCGATGCGACGGTGCCCTGCGCCGAGCTTGCGGACGGCACCCACATCGGCCGCTGCACCGCGATCATCGAATATATCGACGGAACCTTCGCCGGCCCCTCGCTGATCGGCGACACCCCGCGCCAGCGCGCGATCACCCAGATGATGAACCTGCGTGCCGAGGAAGGCCTGGTCGACGCAGTCGCCGCCTGGTTCCACCACGCGACCGAAGGTCTGGGGCCGCAGCTCGAAACCGACCAGCTTCCCGAATTGGGCGAGCGGGGCTATCGCAAGGCGCAAGCGACGATGCGCTATCTCGACACGGTGCTCGCCGATCAGCCGTTCATCGCCGGTGACATCTACACCATGGCCGATATCACCGCCTTTGCCGGGCTCGCCTTCGCCGATTTCGCGAAGGTCGAAATTCCGGCGGACCTTGCCCACCTGCGCAGCTGGCGCGAGCGTGTCGCGCAACGCTATTCGGACAACTGAGATGCAGATCAACGCCGACTTCGCCGCCCCCGTGATCGTCGCCACCGACAGCCTGCCGTGGCAGGCCTCCCCCATGGCCGGGGTCGACCGGCGGATGCTCGACCGCGTCGGGGACGAGGTCGCGCGGGCGACCAGCATCGTGCGCTATGCGCCGGGCAGTTCCTTCCCCGGCCATGTCCATGCCGGCGGGGAGGAGTTCATCGTCCTCGACGGCGTGTTCCAGGACGAGCATGGTGACTACCCGGCGGGCACCTATGTTCGCAATCCGGTGGGGACGGCGCATGTGCCGGGCTCGGCGCCGGGGTGCACGATCTTCGTCAAGCTGTGGCAGTTCGACCCCGAAGACCAGGCGCAGTTCGCGCTCGATCTCGGCGCGCTCCCGCTTGCGCCCGATCCGGCGCGGGCGGGGGTTGCGAGCGCCATCCTCAGCGCCCGGCCGGACGAGGAGGTGCGGCTCGAGGCATGGCAGCCGGGCGCGAGCGACACGCTGGCGGCGCCCGGCGGCTTCGAGCTGCTGGTGCTCGAGGGCAGCCTCGCGCACGAGGGCGGCACGCTCGCCCGCCACGACTGGGCACGCTTTCCGGAGGGCGCCGCGCTGCCGCTCGCGGCGGGCCCCGAAGGCGCGCGGGTGTGGATCAAGCGCGGGCACTTGGCCGCGATCCGCCTGCCGGGCTAGCGCTGCAAACTTGCAAATTAAGCAGGTCCCGCAGCGCAAAGCAGCGCTTGCAGGCAGGCCCCATGCGCTCTAACCGAACGCCACGATGACTGCACCCTCCCGCTCCACTGTCGCCGGCGCCAGCGCCATGCCCAACCAGCCCGACACCACGGTCGACGTCCGCGAGGTGTTCGGCATCGATGTCGATTGGCAGGTGCCCGCATTCAGCCAGCGCGACGAACACGTGCCCGAGACCGACGGCGCCTATGTGTTTGATCCCGACACCACGCTCGCGATCCTGGCAGGCTTCGCGCACAACCGCCGGGTGATGGTGCAGGGCTATCACGGCACAGGCAAGTCGACCCACATCGAACAGGTCGCCGCGCGCCTCAACTGGCCCTCGATCCGCGTCAACCTCGATGCGCATATCAGCCGTATCGACCTCGTCGGGCGCGATGCGATCGTGCTGAAGGACGGGCTGCAGGTCACCGAGTTCAAGGAAGGCATCCTGCCCTGGGCGCTCCAGCACCCCGTGGCGCTGACCTTCGACGAATATGACGCGGGCCGCCCCGACGTGATGTTCGTGATCCAGCGCGTGCTCGAATTCGACGGGCGGCTCACGCTGCTCGACCAGAACCGCGTCATCACCCCCAACCCGTTCTTCCGCCTGTTCGCGACCACCAACACCGTCGGCCTCGGCGACACCAGCGGGCTCTATCACGGCACGCAGGCGATCAATCAGGCGCAGATGGACCGCTGGAACATCGTCGTCGCGCTCAACTACCTCAAGCCCGAGGTCGAGCAGCAGATCGTCAAGTCCAAGACCCCCAAGGCCGACGACAAGCTGATCGCCGACATGGTCAAGGTCGCCGAGCTGAGCCGTCAGGGCTTCATGAACGGCGATATCTCGACCGTGATGAGCCCGCGCACCGTGATCACCTGGGCGCAGAACGCCGCGATCTTCGGCTCGGTGGGCTTCGCCTTTCGATTGAGCTTCCTCAACAAGTGCGACGAGGCCGAGCGCACGCTGGTGGCCGAATACTACCAGCGCGTGTTCGGGGAAGACCTGCCGGAAGGGGCGGGGAAGAAGCGGTAAACAGCCGCTTGCGGGGAAGTGTCCTAGGCTGGTAACACAGCCTCCACCATGGCGTTCTTCGACCGATTCTGGAAAGGCTCCCGGGCTCGCGCAGACGAGGGTGCAGGCACGCCCGCCGGGTTCTACCCGCTGTACGAATCCGCGCGTCCGCTTGATGATGAGGACGACGACGACCTGCCGCGCCCGCGCGTTTCGGCCCATCCTGCCTTCGACGACTGGGACGCCAAGCTCGGCCTCGTCGACGAGGCGCTCGCCGCGACCGAGAAGAAGCGGCTGCGCTGGTGGCAGCGCGATTACTGGCGGCAGCGCTCCAAGCTGTGGTGGACGGGGCGGGGGATCATGGCGTTCTTCGCCGTGCTCGCGCTGCTGATCGGCTGGCTCACGGTCACCGCGCCGCTCTCCAAGAGCCTCGAGCCGATCGCCCCGCCGCAGGTCACGCTGCTCGCCAGCGACGGCACGCCGATCGCGCGGCAGGGGGCGATCGTCGAGGCGCCGGTGAAGGTGGCCGACCTGCCCCCGCACGTGGTGCAGGCCTTCATCGCGATCGAGGACCGGCGGTTCTACAGCCATTGGGGCATCGACCCGCGCGGCATCGCGCGGGCGGCGTGGACGGGGTACGGGGGCGGCTCGACCATCACCCAGCAGCTCGCCAAGTTCACCTTCCTCACCCCCGAGCAGAGCCTCACCCGCAAGGCGCGCGAGGCGCTGATCGCGCTGTGGCTCGAGGGCTGGCTGACCAAGGACGAGATCCTCGAGCGCTACCTCTCCAACGCCTATTTCGGCGACAACCAGTACGGGCTGCGCGCCGCGTCGCTCCATTACTTCTACCGCCAGCCCGAGAAGCTGCGCCCCGAACAGGCGGCGATGCTCGCGGGGCTGCTGCAGGCACCTTCGCGCTATGCGCCCACCAGGCACTACGACAAGGCGAAGAAGCGGATGGAGCTCGTCATCAACTCCATGGTGGATGAGGGTTACCTCACCCGCGCCGAGGCCGATGGGCTGCCCGATCCGCGCATCGACGTGCGCACCCGCGACGACAACCTGCCGACCGGCACCTACTTCGCCGACTGGGCGCTGCCACTCGCCCGCGAGGGGATGGAGGCGGGCTATGCCAAGCAGGTGCTGACGACGACGCTCGATTCCAGGCTTCAGGCGCTCGCCAGCCGGATCGTCGCGCGCGCGCCGCTCGGGGGGGCGCAGGTTGCGCTCGTCGCGATGCGCAAGAACGGCGAGGTGGTGGCGATGGTGGGCGGGCGCGACTACAAGGCCTCGCCCTTCAACCGCGCCACCCAAGCGCGCCGCCAGCCGGGCTCGACCTTCAAGACCCTCGTCTACCTCACCGCGCTGGAGGAGGGCTGGGAGCCCGACGACACCATCCCCAACACGCCGGTCACTCAGGGCAGCTACCGCCCGAAGAACGCGCGCGAGCAGTACTCGGACCAGATCACGCTCGAGGACGCCTTCGCCTCATCGAGCAATGTCGCGGCCTTCCGGCTGTTCCAGGCGGTGGGGAGCGAGAAGGTCATCCGCACCGCGCGCCGCCTCGGCATCACCGCGCCGATGGCCGAGGGCGACCCGAGCCTCGCGCTCGGCACCTCGGCGATGACGCTGATGGAGCTCACCGCGGCCTATGCCGGAATCGCCGCCAATGCCTACCCGGTCGAGCCCCACGCCTTCCCGCGCGGCGAGCGCAGCTGGTGGGAGTGGATGACAACCCGCACCAGCGCGATGTCCTCGGGCGATCACGAGGACCTCGAAGGCATGCTCCGCGCCGCGATCAACCGCGGGACGGGGCGGGCGGCCGCGCTGCCGATCGCCAATTACGGCAAGACCGGCACCACCCAGGACCACCGCGATGCGCTGTTCGTGGGCTATGCGGGCGACCTTGTTGTCGGCGTGTGGATCGGCAAGGACGACAACACCCCGCTCCCCGGCGTCACCGGCGGCAGCTTGCCGGCGCGCATCTGGCGCGACTTCATGCTTTCGGCACTCAAGATCGACGCCGCGCCCGCTCCCGCGCCCGTGGACACCCCCGATCCCGAAGGCCCGGTCCAGCCGCTCGATGTGCTCGAAGGGGGCGAAATCCCGCTCGGGCAGGAGGGCACGTCCTTGCGCGTCGACGAGAACGGAGTGTCGCTGCGGCAGGAGGGCGTGCCGGTCGAGGTGCGGGTCGAGGAGGGCGGGGTGGTGGTCAGGCCTGCGCCCGCGCCCACGCCGCCGCCCTAGACCATCAGGATATTCATCACGGCCGTCGCGATCGGGCGGATGCGGTCCGATTGCCAGGCCTCGACCGTGACATTGGCATTGCGCCGCCCCAGCCGGGTGATGCGCCCGACCGCAAAGCTCGCCTGTGACTTGCCCGCGGCGAGATATTGCACGGTGATGTTGATCGGCTTCAGCAGCGGATCGCGTCCCGCCGCGATCAGCGCGGTGCGCAAGGCGGCATAGCCTGCATTCTCCAGCAGCCCGGCGGTCGCGCCGCCGTGGAAGTGCTGCGGGCGGCCTTCGACCATCGGCCCGAAATCGACTGTCAGGATCGGCATCCCGCCTTCCTCCTCGCCGGTGAGGCTGAGGCCGAGCGAGCGGGCGTAGGCGGGGAGCTCCAGTCCCTCAGGCATCGCGGCCCCCACCCAGCGCCGGATTGGCCTCGCGCGGATCGGCGCCGATGGTCATGAAGCAGCCCGCGACATGGGCAACCGGATCGGCGAGGTCGTCGTCATAGGCGATCCCGCGCACGAAGGCTGCGGAACGCGTGATGCGGTAGCACTCGACGCGGCCCCGGACGCTCGCCCGTTCGCGCGCGGGGCGCTGGTAATCGACCCTGAGGTCGAGCGTCGCCACCGGCTGGAAGCTGCCGCGCGTCTGCCAGATCGCCATGCCGCTCGCCATGTCCATCAGGCTGATGATCGGCCCCGAGGCGAGCACGGGCCGGCTGCGATCCCCCAGCAGATCCTCGCGCCACGGTAGTTCTAGTTCGACCCAGTTGTCGCCCTGATCGGTGAAGCGCAGACCGAGCCAGCCGGTGTGGCCGTGGCGGAAGAACCACTTCGAGGCTTCGCGGGCGTCGAACCGGGGGGTGGGGGTAGTCATGCGGGAGCGCATAGGG
>NZ_LSJS01000184.1 GCF_001557325.1 Erythrobacter donghaensis | reverse complement strand
AATGCGCGCGGCTGATCGGCGACCTGTTCACCGACAAGCTGCGCTTCCCCTGCCCGGCCGCGACCATGCTGTGTCTCGTCTATCCCGACCAAGAGGCTGCATCGGCGAAGGCCGGCTTCAAGTTCATGCGGACAACCAGCCTCGCCGGGACCCGCAGCGCCAGGTTCCTGCCACGGATCGGGGAACAGGCCGCCGAGTGGCAACATGTTCAGGCTGAGCTGCAGGAAGGCCGCCGTCTGGTGCGCGTGTTCTACGGCGTGACGACCTATTCGCCACTTGGGTCCGGCGACCGCCACGAGCGGGCGATCAAGTCGATCTACAAGGCGGCAGGCTGGGACCTCACCGACGAGCGCTATCTGCAGATCCAGGGGCTTCTCGCGGCGATGCCGCTGACGCTAGCCGACGGGCTCGGTGCCGACATGGAGCGGCTGAAGCGGTTCAAGACCGTTCTGTCGACCACGGCAGCCAATATCGCGCCCATGCAGGGCGAGTATCTCGGAAGCGCCCACCCTCACCTGCTGTTCGTCGGTCGGCGCGGCCAGCCCTTCTTCTGGTCGCCGTTCGAGAACGAGGCGGGCAACCACAATGTCGCGATCTGCGGCAAGTCGGGATCTGGCAAGTCGGTGCTGCTCCAGGAGATGTGCGCCGCGCTGCGCGGCGCCGGCGCGCAGGTGGTCGTGATCGACGACGGTCGCAGCTTCGAGCATTCGGTCAAACTGCAGGGCGGGCGCTTTGTCGAGTTCACGATGAAGGCAGGCTTCTGCCTCAACCCCTTCTCGATGATCGACGCAGCCCGCGCCGCCGAGGACGAAGATTATCGCCTCGACTGCTTCGGGATGATCAAGGCGATCGTCGGGCAAATGGCCCGCCACAGCGCAAAGCTGACCGATACCGAGCGCGGGCTGATCGACCGGGCGGTCAACATGGTCTGGGCTGAACACGGCGCGGCGGCCACGGTCACGACCGTCGGCGAGATGCTGGCCAGTCTCGGCCATGACACAGCCGCAGACATTGCGACTGCGCTTACCCCTTACATGGCTGGCGGAACCTACGGTGCCTTCTTCGAGGGCCAGGCCAGTCTCGACCTCGATGCGGATTTCACCGTGTTCGAGATGTCCGACCTCGCGAGCCGGGAGGATCTGCGCAGCGTGGTGCTCTCTGCGATCATGTTCATGACCAGCCAGGCCATGACGCGCAGCCCAAGGTCGCTGCGCAAGCTGCTACTGATCGATGAAGCATGGTCGATGCTGAAGGGCGGCTCGATGGGTGAGTTCGTCGAAACCTATGCTCGCACCTGCCGGAAATATGGCGGCGCGCTTGCGACCGCCACCCAGTCGCTCAACGACTACTACAAGTCCGACGGGGCGACGGCAGCGCTCGAGAACAGCGACTGGATGCTGATCCTGCAGCAGAAGCCGGAGACGATCGCCGATTTCAAGGCGAGCAAGCGCCTCGACATGGACGATCGCACCGAGACGCTGATCCGCAGCCTCAAGCGCTCCGGCAGCGACTATTCCGAGGTGTTCATCAAAGGACCGGAGACCGAGGCGATCGGACGGC
>NZ_LSJS01000019.1 GCF_001557325.1 Erythrobacter donghaensis | reverse complement strand
TGAGGGGCTGATGCTGCCCATACTTCTCGAACAGGAGCATGGCGAGGAAGCTGGGGCCCGCCCACCCGCGCGGAACCACGTGGAACGGTGCCGGCGCCTGCGCGATCTTCTCGCAGTCCCGGCACGCAAACTTCTCGCGCACCGTCTGGATCACCTTCCACGAGCGCGGGATCACCTCGAGCGTCTCGGTGACGTCCTCGCCAAGCTTGGAGAGCCGACCGCCGCCGCAGGCCGGGCAGGAACAGGGCGCAGGCACCACGACACGCTCGCGCGGCAGGTGCTCGGGGAACGGCTTCCTTGCGGGCCGCTTGCGCTCGAAGGCGGTGACCGTGGTGGTCTTAGCCGCCGCCGCCTCGGCGATCAGGTCGTCTTCGGCCGCGTCAGCCTCGAGCTCTTCGA
>NZ_LSJS01000183.1 GCF_001557325.1 Erythrobacter donghaensis | reverse complement strand
GCCGACGCTCCCGCCCACCCCGACGCTGACCGGGCCCTGCCGCTGCACCGGCGCGGCCACGATCGGCGTGCGGGTGGAGCGGATCGCGGCGGTCTGATCGGCAGGCACGCCTTCGGCCACCACGGTGTAGCCGGCCTTGGTCAGCTCGGCCCGCACCGCCTCTGCAAAGGCATTGCGGGCGGTCTGGTTGGCGATCTCCTCGGCGAAGGTGATCGCGATCGTGCCGCGGCCCAGTTCGCCTGCCGAGGGCGCGACGAAGCGGGTGACTTCGACCGGGCCGGTGTAGGGCGTGGTCGCGCAGGCGGACAGCGCAAGCGCGGCGACGCCGAGCGGGGCAAGCAGGCGGAAGGACAACATGACGCAAGTTCCTTTCGAGACCTGCCGTTTATAGGCTGCGCACATGAACATGCACAGACCGCGATGTGTGTGCTCGAGGTTGAGATTTCTCTAATCGGATTCTGTGATAGGGGCGCCATGATGACTGAGGCCAAACCTTCTGTGCTCGTGACCGGCGGGGCCGGCTATATCGGCAGCCATGCGGTGCTCGCCCTCGTCGATGCGGGCTGGCCGGTCGCGGTGATCGACAACCTGACGACGGGGTTCCGTTTCGCGGTGCCCGAGGGCGTGCCGCTTTACGAGGGCGATATCGAGGACGCCGCCCTGCTGGCGCGGATCTTTGCCGAGCAGGGCACGCGCGCGATCATGCACTTCGCCGGATCGATCGTGGTGCCCGAGAGCGTCGCCGACCCGCTCAAATACTATCACAACAACACCGCCAAGAGCCGCGCGCTGATCGCGGCGGCGGTGGCGGCTGGCGTGCCACACTTCATCTTCTCCTCGACCGCGGCGACCTACGGCATTCCCGATGTCGCGGCGGTGGACGAGGACACCCCGCAGCGCCCGATCAATCCCTATGGCTGGTCCAAGCTGATGACCGAGCAGATGCTCGCCGACGTCGCCGCGGCGCATCCGCTCAACTACGGCGTGTTGCGCTATTTCAACGTCGCGGGCGCCGATCCGCAGGCGCGCAGCGGGCAATCGACCGCGGGGGCGACCCACCTCATCAAGGTCGCGATCGAGGCGGCGCTGGGCAAGCGCGAATCGGTGAGCGTGTTCGGCACCGATTACGCGACACCCGACGGGACGGGGGTGCGCGACTACATCCATGTCAGCGATCTCGCCGCGGCGCATGTGCTGACGCTGGAGGCGCTGATCGCCGCGCCCGCGCGCTCGCTGACGATGAACTGCGGCTATGGCCGGGGCTTCTCGGTCAATGAAGTGCTCGACGCGGTCGACCGGGTGACGAATCGCAAGCTCGTGCGCCACCTGGAGCCGCGCCGCGCGGGCGATCCCGATTCGCTCATTTCGAACCCCGCGCGGCTGAAGCAGGCGCTCGGGTGGGAGCCGCAGCACGCCGATCTCGACGAAATCATCGCCCATGCGCTCGCCTGGGAGCGCAAATTGACCGATCTGAGGGGCTGATCGGGGCAGGTTCGCATTGACGCGGGCGCGCGGCGCGGCTAACGGCACGCTTCAATTTCCGCGCGTCGGAGCATTTCCGGCGCGCTTCTCTTTTGGAAAAGCGCCATGAAGATCGTCAACAGCCTCAAGTCGCTGAAGGGCCGTCACCGCGACAACCGCGTGATCCGTCGCCGCGGCCGCACCTATGTGATCAACAAGACCGATCGTCGCTTCAAGGCCCGCCAGGGCTGATTTGGCGCGGCTGCCCGATGGGCGGCTGACGGATTTGGCGGCCCGCCTCCTAGCCGGAGCGCGGGCCGCAGGCTTTTGGGGGTCTGGTGATGCGTAAGGCCGTGGTGTTCGATGTCGGGCGGGTGCTGTTCCACTGGCAGCTCGGCGCGCTGTTCGAGAAGCTGATCGACGACCGCGACGAGCTCGACTGGTTCCTCGCCAATGTCGTGACCGAGGAATGGCACTTCGAGCATGACCGCGGACGCGCGCTGGCCGACATGGTGCCCGAGCGGATCGCGCTCTACCCGCAATACGAGGCGCATATCCGGGCCTATGCGACGCGCTTCAACGAGACCGTGCCCGGGCCGGTCGAAGGCTCGCACGCGCTGGTCGAGCGGCTGGCGGGGGCGGGGGTGCCGCTGTTCTGCCTGACCAATTTCGGCGACGAGTTCTGGGAGGCGTTCCGCCCGACCCAGCCGATCTTCGATCACTTCGCGGACATCATCGTCTCCGGCAAGGAGAAGGTCGCCAAGCCCGAGCCGCGGATCTATGAAATCGTCGAGGAACGCAGCGGACGCGCGGCCGCGCAGCTGTTCTTCACCGACGACAACCCCGCCAACATCGCGGCGGCGAGGGCGCGCGGGTGGGATGCGCATCTGTTTACGGACGCGGCGAGTCTCGAGGCGCAGTTGGTAGCGGCGAATCTCTTGTAAAGTTTTCCGAGGGAAGCGCTGGATCGGTCGCGCAGCGACCGCGAGCGCACGTGCGCGAGCCGCAGGTGCTCAAGCCCGCAGGGCTTGTAACAGCACCGAGGACGCTCGCCCGGAGGGGCGAGCGAAACGCAAAAAACAAACCCCCGGCGCCGGGTGCGCCGGGGGTTATGCTCCGTCCGGTTTGGAGAGGGGGGACGCCCGGACGGAGAGGGACTTCGTGTCAGTCAGCGCTTAGCCGTTGCACTTGGCCAGTTCCTCGGCTTCCATCGGCTGGCCGAGCACCTTGAAGTTGGCGATTTCGCCCGACTTGCGGTTGAGGCCGCGGCAGATGCGCAGCGGGCGCGCGCTCGCCTTGCCGGCGACGCAGGTGGTGCCTTCGCAAGTCCAGGCAACGCCGCCCGCGACGAAGCGCGCTTCGCTCGCCGGGGCGGCGAGGGTGGCGCTGTAATAGGCGGTGCCCGCCGCGCTCAGGGGGGAGCTGCTGGTGGCGACGCCGAAGCTGAGGCCGGTGTAGACCAGCGCCGAAGCCAGGATCGCGAACTTGCCGGTGCGGGGGAGGGAGAGGAAGTTGGTCATCGGGGTATCCTTTGCCTTTTTGTGTCTTGGGACTGCTGCCCCATGGTCTCTGTCACCGTATTTTGCAACGCAACATTTCGATTCGAAACCAGTTGCTATTCGCTACCTAACCAACTAGGTTGTGAGTTGCAACTGAAAACTGAAATTTTTTTGAGAGCCGCGTAAAATCGGTTACACAGACCCCCGGAAGGGGAAGGGACAGAGCTTTATGGGTGATTTGAGAGAACCGTTGCGCGAGCTGATCGAATGCGGGCTGCCGCAGGCGCTCGAGGTGATGGGCGAACGCTGGTCGTTCATGATCCTGCGCGCGAGCTTCAACGGTCTCAAGCACTTCGAGGAATTCCTGACCGAGCTCGGGATCGCCCGCAACATTCTCTCCAACCGCCTCGCCAAGCTGGTCGAGCACGGCATTCTGAAGCGCGAGCCCTGCGCCGACGATCGCCGCAAGATCGAATATCGCCTCACCGACAAGGGCTTCGACCTGCTCCCCGCGATGCTCGCGCTGCGCCAGTGGGGCCAGAAGTACGGGGCCGAGCGAGTCGTCGAGGACCCGGTGCTGGTCGACGAGCGCGACCGCCTGCCGATCGGCCCGGTCTCGATCCTTGCGCATGATGGCCGCATTCTTGGCCACCACGACCTGTGGCTGGTGCGCCCCGCCGACCTCGGCAAGCGCGCCGATGGCAGCATCGCCACGCGCGGGGCCGACCTCGCGCAGGGCGACGTGGTCGATCTCGCCGCCAAGAAGGCCAGCCTTCGCTGATTTCCGGGCGCTAATCGGTCGATAGGCGGCACGCGGCGGGTGCCCATCGCGCCCCGCTTGGGCTAGGGCGACGCGCATGAACGTGGCCGCGCCCCCCGCCCCCCTTCCTCCGGAATGCCATGACATCCTCCACCGCACCTTCGGCTACCCCGCCTTCCGCGGGCAGCAGGAGGCGGTGATCGGGCGCGTGATGGCAGGCGCGCACACGCTCGCGCTGATGCCGACCGGGGCGGGCAAGAGCCTGTGCTACCAGATCCCCGCGCTCGCCCGCGCGGGCACCGCCATCGTCATCTCGCCGCTGATCGCGCTGATGCACGACCAGATCCGCTCGGCAAGGGCGGCGGGCATCCGTGCGGCCTCGATGACCTCGGCCGACAGCGACAACGCTGCCACCGCCGAGGCGTTTCGCAATGGCGATCTCGACCTCCTCTATGTCGCCCCCGAACGCGCCTCGACGCCCGGCTTCCAGAGCCTTCTGGAGCGCGCCCCTGTCTCGCTCTTCGCCATCGACGAGGCGCATTGCGTCTCCGAGTGGGGCCACGATTTCCGCCGCGATTACCGCATGCTGCGCCCGGTGCTCGACCGCTTTCCGGACGTGCCCCGCCTCGCGCTCACCGCCACCGCCGACCGGGCGACGCGCGCCGATATCCTGGTGCAGCTGGGCATCCCCGACGATGGCCTGATCGTCGCCGGGTTCGACCGGCCGAACATCCGCTACGCCATCACACCCCGCGACAACGGCCCGCGCCAGATCACCGAGCTGCTCCAGCGTTTGGACGGGGCAGGCATCGTCTACGCCCCCAGCCGCAAGCAGGCCGAAGACCTCGCCGCCGCGATCACCCGTGCGGGGCGCGAGGCGGGGTTCTATCACGCGGGGCTGGAGCCCGAGCGCCGCGCGCGGGTGCAGTCCGAATTCGTCGCCTCCGAAAGCATGGTGATGGTCGCCACCATCGCCTTCGGGATGGGGATCGACAAGCCCGACGTGCGCTTCGTGATCCATGCCGGGCTGCCCAAGTCGATCGAGGCCTATTATCAGGAGACGGGGCGTGCGGGCCGCGATGGCGACCCTTCGGAAGCCCACCTGTTCTGGGGCGTCTCCGACTTCGCCCGCGCGCGGCAATGGCTGGGCGAAGTGGAACCAGAGCGCCTGCCTGCCGAGAATGCCCGCCTCAATGCGCTCGCCGCGCTGGTCGAGGCGCCGACCTGCCGCCGCGCGATCCTGCTGCGCCATTTCGGCGAGCACCCGCCCGAGACTTGCGGAAACTGCGACAACTGCCTCGAACCGCCGCAGGTGGTCGACGCCAGCGAACTTGCGCGAAAACTCCTCTCCGCCGTTTACCGCACCGGCCAGAGCTTCGGCATCGGCCATATCGAAAAGGTGCTGACCGGCCAGAGCGACGAGCGGATCGTCTCGCGCGCGCATGACCGGCTTTCGGTGTTCGGCATCGTCGGCGGCGAGGAGGCGCGGTTGATCCGGCCCCTGTCACGCGCGTTGGTGGCGCGGGGCATGCTCACCGCGACCGAGCACGGCGGCCTCGCCCTCGGCCCCGAGGCGCGCCCCGTGCTGAAAGGCGAGGCCGGGGTGACCATCGCCGAGCCGCCCCCCAAGCGTCAGCGCCGCGAACGCCGCGCACGGGGCGGCAGCGACACCGCGCCCAACCCCGTCGGCAACCCGCTGTTCGAGGCTCTGCGCGCCAAGCGCAAGGCGCTCGCATCCGCGCATGGCCTCCCCGCCTATGTCATCTTCCACGATTCGGTGCTGCGCGACATGGCGCTGCAATGTCCGGAGACTTTGGCCGAGCTGGGCACCATCCCCGGCGTGGGCGCAAAGAAGCTCGAGACCTGGGGGCCGGATTTTGTCGCCGTGGTGCGCGAGCACCTGAGCGCTTAGCGCTTGGCCCGACTCACCGTGTAATCGATCCTTATCCGCACCCATGTGCCGAACTGCTCCGCTCCGTTGATCCGGGCAGGGCGGACGCGGAACTGCCATGCGGCGGCGAGCACTGCGCGGCCGATCTGCGATCCTTGCGGGCCTTCGCTAAGCAGCGCGCAGTCCTCGACATAATAGCCGCTCACCGTGCGGCACTCGATCAACGCGTGGCCCGGGCCGTTGGCAGTCGATAGATAGCCGCCGAGCTCCTGATCGGTCGGCTCGCGATACCAGCGCGCGGCATAGAGCGGCTCGCCACTGCGCGAGGTGCCCACCCGCTCGCTGTCGCCCGCGGTGCGCGGATTGCCGGTGTCGGCGGGGCCTGCGGCTGCGCCCGGCCGGATCCGCGCGCCGATCGTCGACTTGGGGCGCTGCGTGGGCTGGGGGGAGGGCTGGGGCT
>NZ_LSJS01000182.1 GCF_001557325.1 Erythrobacter donghaensis | reverse complement strand
CGCTGTTCCTGCTCGGGCCTCGTGTGGACCGCGCGCGATCTCAGGGTCCTCGCCCGCGACCCTGCCGCGCGCCCGGCCCCGCTGACCGCCGGGGCAGCGCTGGTTGCGGGGGTGCTGTTCGTCCAGCTGCTGCTCGGCGCCTTCGTGGCCGGGCTCAATGCCGGGCACGCGGCAAGCGACTGGCCGCTGATGAACGGGCGGCTGGTGCCCGAGGCGGATTTTTCGGACGGTGTGCTGTTCACCCTCTTCAACGATCCCTTCCTGCTCCACTTCCTGCACCGCTGGTGGGCATGGATCGCGGTCGCCGCGCTGGTGTGGCTGGCGCGGGCGGTGCGCAAGACCGCGCGGCTGGAAAGCGTCCTCGTCCACACCGCCTTCGGTACGATGGTCTTGCTTGGTATTGCGACGGTAATGAGCGGGGTTTCGCTGTGGATTGCCGCCGCTCACCAGCTGGTGGGCGCGCTGACCGTGGTGGCGACGGTGCGGGCAATGCATGCGCTGGGACGCACCGCCCGATGAGCGACGCCGCGCTCGTCTGGTGCCCCTTCCCCGACACCGAGAGCGCCCGCGCCGCGGCCGACGCGCTGCTCGATGACGCGCTGATCGCCTGCGCCAACATCCTCGGGAGCATCGAGAGCCGCTTCGTGTGGGAGGGCGCGCGGGCGACCGGGAGCGAGGTCGGGGTGCTGTTCAAGACCACCTCCGAACGGCTCGAGGACGTGGTCGAACGCCTCGGCGAATTGCACCCCTACGATACGCCCGCGATCATCGGCTGGCACGCCGACGCGGTCCATCCGGCCACTTTCGCCTGGCTGGCGGGGATCGTTCCGGGATAGCGGTATTATTTTACCGCATCGGAAAGTGGCGCTTTTGCTTGACTTCGCGGGCCCCAGGCGACATTGGCGCGCCACTTCGCTCCCGGGCCCGGCCCGAGGGAGTGATTCTTCCGGACATCCCCCGGCAGAGCATTCGAACCAAGGACACATGCCATGAAGGCGCTCACCAAGCAGACCCGGTCGATCAAACCGGCCGAGGTCGAAAAGAACTGGCACATCATCGACGCCGACGGTCTCGTCGTGGGTCGTCTCGCCGCGATCATCGCCAACATCCTGCGCGGCAAGACCAAGCCGAGCTACACCCCGCACGTCGATTGCGGCGATCACGTGATCGTCATCAACGTCGACAAGGTGAAGTTCACCGGCAACAAGATGGGCGACAAGGTCTATTACAAGCACACCGGCCACCCCGGCGGCATCAAGGAAACCACCCCCGCCAAGGTGCTGGGCGGCCGTTTCCCCGAGCGCGTGCTCGAAAAGGCCGTGGAACGCATGATCCCGCGCGGCCCGCTCGGCCGCAAGCAGATGAAGGCGCTGCACCTCTATGCCGGCACCGAACACCCGCATGACGGCCAGAAGCCGCAGGTGCTCGACGTCGCTTCCATGAACCGCAAGAACAAGGTGGCCGCATAATGGCTGACGAAACCACGACCGTCTCGGATCTCGCCGATCTGAAGGACATCGCCGCGAGCGTGCCGCAGGGTGACGCCGCCGAAATCGCCCGCGTCACCGCGCCGCTGCGCGAGCGCGAAGTCGACGCGCAGGGCCGCGCCTACGCCACCGGCCGCCGCAAGGACGCGGTCGCCCGCGTGTGGGTCAAGCCCGGCACCGGCAAGATCACCATCAACGGCCGCGATCAGGAAGTCTACTTCGCGCGTCCGACGCTGCGTCTCGTGATCAACCAGCCCTTCGGCGTGACCGACCGCACCGGCCAGTACGACGTCATCGCCACCGTGCGCGGCGGCGGTCTGTCGGGCCAGGCGGGCGCCGTGAAGCACGGCATCGCCCAGGCGCTCAGCAAGTACGAGCCCGAGCTGCGCGGCGCGGTCAAGGCCGAAGGCTTCCTCACCCGCGACAGCCGCGTGGTCGAGCGCAAGAAGTACGGCAAGGCCAAGGCCCGCCGCAGCTTCCAGTTCTCGAAGCGCTAAGCTTCCGGCACACGGACAAGACAAGGGCGGCCCCCGCAAGGGAGCCGCCCTTTTTTCTTTGCAGACGCTGCAGGAGTCAGCGTTGCAGCAACGACAGCGCGAAGAACAGGCCGGTGCCCGACAGGAACAGCGGCCACGACCAGAACATCCGCACGTCGCCCAGGGAAACCATGTGGATCGCCAAGGGCCCCGCGCTGGTGCCCTGCGATCCGATCACCACCGCAATCACCGCCGAAACGATCGTGCCGAAGATCACTGCCTTGATCATGTCGTTGCCTTTCCCCTGACGCGCGCACCCTCGCTGGAGGCGCTGGTTGAAAGAGGGTGCAGGCACGCGTGAACGACAATCGGGTGTGTGCCGCCCCCGCGCACCTGCGCGGGCGTTTTCACCAATAAAGTCTTAATGCGGGCGATAGAGGAAAGGTTAAGCCGGAACTCGGTATGTTTACCGAGCCGCGGGTTCCGCTCTTCGCGCTGGGCGCTCAGTGCACCGGCGGATCGACCGCGGGCACCTGACCGACCGGAGCGACCGGCTCGCCGGGCGCGCGCGGGGGCAGGGCGTCGGCGGGGACATCGGCAATCAGCATGTCCGGCGTCGGCACGTGTTCGAGATTGCGCACCGTCACGCCCAGCATCGCGCCGTCCCACACCAGTTCGTTGAAGCTCGGCGGGGTCGAACGGGTGCGCTGCGAGAGCGTGCCCGCCCCGATCATCCGCACCGGCCCCTCGGGCGTGGGCTCGGCGATGTCGAAGGCGTCATGGACATGTCCCGATAGCACCGCCAGCACGCCGCGCTTCGCCAGTTCGGCGAGCGCCCGCTCGCCGCCGTGGGTGAGGGCGGTGCCGTGAGTGCCGACCTCGCGCAAGGGATGGTGCACCGAGATCAGCGCGCGCGTTCCCCCGGGCAGCCGGTCGAGCGCGGCGAGGCAGCGCGCGAGCGCCGGCTCGGTCACCCAGCCCTTCGACCAGTTGGTGCGCGGCTGCCAGCGCCGCACCGACTTCAGGGGCACGATCGCGAGCCCCGGCAGATCGATCTCGCGCTCGACCAGCGCCTTCATCCCCTCGAACCGCTTGTAGGGCGTGGTGAAGCGCTCGAAGAGGTTGAAATAGGGCATGTCGTGGTTGCCGATGGCGATCGTCACCGGCACCTCGAGCGCGGTGATCCAGCGCGTCGCGGCGGCGAATTCGTGGTGGCGCGCGCGCATAGTGTGATCGCCGGTGATGACCACCGCATCAGGGCGACGCGTGGCGATCTCCTCGCGCACCCAGGCGAGCGCGCGCTTGTCCTCGAGCCCGAAATGGATGTCGGAGAGGTGGAACAGGGTGAGGGGGCTAGATGTCATGCGACGTCGCTAGCAGATCGACCCCGCACGGCTCCACCGCAAAGGTTGAACCCGATGGGCATTCGCCGGGCTCGCCGTCGATCAGGCAGGCGAGCGGGCCGCCATCGAGGCTCTCGAGCACGATCGCCTCGGCAAGGCCCAGCTTGTCGTGCGGCCCCTCGCGGAAGCGGTGGCGCAGCGTCGCCCAGGCCTGCGCGGTGTAATCGAGCGCGGCATCGGCGTAATAGCCGAGGATCTGCACCCCGTGCTCGCCGGGGGTGAGCTCGACCAGCGGATAGCCCCCCTCGCGGCTCGCGCGGCGATCGGCGACGCGGACGCCCGGGCCGGTGGTGGTCTCCCGCAGCGCGGCGATCGCCTCCTTGGCCATCTCGGCGATCGCCCCGCTGCGCATCGATTCGCGCACCCGGTTCCACGCGGTGCCGGGGCCGACCAGCAGCCCTGCAAGCGCCGCGCCCGCCGGGCAGCGCAGGCACAGGGGCCTGCGCGCGAGCGCCCCGCCCGCCGCGACGATGTCGAGGATGGTATCGAGATCGGTGGTGCGGTGGAGGCGCAGCGGCAGCAGGTTCATCGTCCCGCCCGGCAGCACCAGCACCTTGCCGCGCCACCCCGCCAGATGGCTCACCAGCGCGTTGATCGTGCCGTCGCCGGTGTAGACCGCGACCAGCCCCACGCCCGCCGCATCGAGCGTCGCCGGATCGGGCAGGGGATCGTCGGGGAAGGCAATCACCCGGCCCACCTCCCACCCCCGCGCCGAAAGCGCGGCGGTCACGGTTTCGGCGGACTTGCCGTCGTTGCTCCCGCTCGCCGGGTTGACGACGAGCCAGCAGGGGGTGCGCGCAGGGTCGGGCATGAACGGGTTCCTTGTCGCGGGGCGCGCGGGCTACAGCCGCCCGCTCAGAATAAGCCATGCCGCCCCGGCATTGACCGCAGAGTAGACCGCATAGGCCCATACGAAGCCCGGCCAGCCCTTCACCGACAGCAGCAGCGCGAAGAACAGCACCGCGAACTCGCTCAGCATCGCGGCGCGGCGGCCGAAGGTCTGGCTCGCCGCGGGCAGGCGGGCGAACAGCGGGTGCCCGCGGGCAAAAACTGCGGCGAAGATCGCGAAGTTGGCGATGCCCAGCAGGAAGATGATCGCGGTCGCTGATCCCATTGTCCCAATATGGCGCTGCGCCCGTCGATTGAAAACCGCCATTTGTCGCCCGTTTCGCGCCATTGGTCATGCCGCCGCTTCGCCGGTCGAGCGGCTGACCGGGGTTGATCGACCTTGCCGTGCGACTCGCCCGAGGCCGGCGTATCACAAGTCTCAGCAGGGCGCCTGGCACCCCCGGATCGGACCCCCGCCCGATCTCAGGCACTGCGGAGATGGAGGATAGACCGATGAAAACCCTTGCGAAAGTATTCACCCATTCACTCGCCGCCGCCGGCCTTTCGGCCGCGCTGGTCGCCCCGGCCCTGGCCGGCAACCCGTTCGAGGACAATGCGCCGCGCCGCACCGTCGAGGTTCGCACCAGCGATCTCGACCTCGGCACCGCAGCCGGCCAGCGCATGCTCGACACGCGCATCGAGAATGCGATCCGGCAGGTGTGCCGCACGGTCAGCATTCAGGCCGGCACGCGGATCCTCGATCAGAGCACGCAGGAGTGCAAGGCCAACGCCCGCGCCGAAGCCAAGCAGAAGGTCGCTGCCCTGATGGACCGCGCCCAGCGCGGCGGTTGATCCGCGCGAGAATTGCCCGGCGCACCCGGCGTGCGGCGGCATACGGCCCGAACCCTCACAGTCCCTGGGGTTCGGGCCGTTTTTTGTTCTTGCGGTGTCGCCTGCGCACGGCGCGGGCAGTCCGCGCCGCCGGTGGCGGCCCGCGCCCCTTCCCTATCTGCCCGCCATCGCCTTGACGCGCGCGAGGTAGGTGCGGCCGATCCTGAGCGCCTCGCCGCTCACCAGTTCGGCCGACCACACCCCCAGGCCATCATGCCTGAGGCCGCGGATGTGGTCGCGGCGCAGGATCGTCGAGCGGTGGATGCGGATGAACTGTTCGGGATCGAGCCGCTCCTCCAGCCCCGCGATGGTCTGCAGCAGCAGGTAGGAGCGCCCTCCTTCAGCCCCGCCGCCGACATGGAGGCGCACATAGTCGCGCTCGGCGTCGATCTGGTGGACCTCGCTCACCGCGATCCGCAGCAGCTCGGAGCGGTGCGGCACCCACAATTCGTCGAGATAGCGGCCCGCCTTCTGGCGGCGCTGGCCGCGGCGGGCGACCGCGCGTTCGATCGCGCGCTCGAGCCGGTCGGCCGAGACCGGTTTCAGGACATAGTCGACCGCTTCCAGATCGAAGGCCTCGACCGCGAAATGATCATGCGCGGTGACGAAGATCACCACCGGCGCCTGGGGCTGCGCGGCGAAGTGGCGCGCGACGCCGAGCCCGTCCAGCTCGGGCATGGTCATGTCGAGCAGCACCAGATCGGGTTCGAGCTTCTCGGCGAGCCGCAGCGCCGCGGCGCCGTCGCTCGCGGTGCCGACCACGCGCACGGCGGGGATCTCGGCGCAGATCACCTGGACGCGTTCGACCGCGAGCGGCTCGTCGTCGACGATCAGGGTTCTGAGGGCGGCGTTTTCGATGTCGTTGTCAGTCATGGCGGTTTGCTTGATGACTCACCGGGCGCGACAAGGGAATACGGATTTCGGTGCAATAGCCGCCCGGCACCGGGGCCGAGCTGAAACCGATGTCGGGGCCGAAGCGCGCTTCGAGCCGATCGCGGACATTCGCCAGCCCGATCCCGAAGCCGTGGGTGGTGCCCTGCGGCACGCCCGGCCCGTCGTCACCCACGGTGATCACCAGCCGGTCGAATTCCTCGCGCGCGGCCACGGTGATCGTCACCGGGCGCGAGACGGGGGAGACGGCATACTTGACCGAATTCTCCACCAGCGGCTGCAGGATCATCCCCGGCACGCGGCATTCCTCGAGATCGGCGGGCAGGTCGAACTTCGTCACCAGCCGGGTGGGAAAGCGCACCGCCTCGATATCGAGATAGAGCTTCTGGAGGTCGAACTCGTCGCGCAAGCTGACATCGGCGGTCGGCTCGGTGGCGAGCGAGTGGCGGTAGAAGCGGCTGATCGTCTGGATCATCCGCTCGGCGCTGTCGGCCTTGCCGGTCATCACCAGCGCTGAGAGCGAGTTCAGCGTGTTGAACAGGAAGTGCGGGTTCACCTGATAGCGCAGGCTGCGCAGCTCGGCGGCCTTGGCGGCGGAGCGGAACTGCTCCTCGCGCCGCTGCGCCGCGCGCGCCTGCACCCCGGCGAGCAAGGCGAAATAGGTCGAGGCCCAGGCGAGCAGCAGGAAGTAGCGGCCGAGCGCGACATCGAGCAGCTTGCGCCAGAAATCGGAATAGGTCTCGGCCGGCGCGATCATCACCGCCTGCGAATCCACCACGTCGGTGGCGCCCCCCTGCGGCTGCCCCGCCGGGCTGACACGCCGCACCGGCACGTCGACCAGCAGGTTCCCGCTCTCGTCGCGGCGCAGGTTGATGTTGTACTTCTTGGCGTAGAGCTGCTCCTGCGCGAGCTCGATGTCCTTGAAAATCCACTGGTTGACCTGCCCGATGGCGAGCGCGATCGGGAAGGCGAGCGCGATTGCCGCGGCGATCTTGAGCCACAGGGGACGGGTGTCGAACAGCCGCAGCAGCAGCCACAGCACGATTGTCAGCCCAATTCCCAGTGCGGTGATGATCAGCCGCCGCCAGCCGAGCTCGAACTGCAGCGAGAGATCGAGCACCAGGCTCGAACGGAAGGTGGTGAGCGCGAAATAGGTGGCCCACAGCACGACCATCGAGAACAGCACCGTGCGGAAGGACACGGTGGCGGCAGGTTCGGCGGGGGCGGTATCGCTTAGCGGGTTTGTTGCCATTATGCCGATCAGCGATACCGCGCCCGCCAGGCATTGGCTACCGGGCAGGGCGCATGTCGTCGGGCGGAGTCTCGCCTTGGTCGAATGATGAACAGCCGTTCATACTCGACCAACGGCACCTAATCCCGGGGCTTGATCATGTCCGCGGGCACGACCCATTGGCCAAACTGCTCTTCGGTCAGCAGCCCGAGCGCCAGCGCGGACTCCTTCAAGGTCGTCCCCTCGGCGTGGGCCTTCTTGGCGATCTTGGCGGCGTTGTCGTAGCCGATGTGGGGGTTCAATGCGGTCACCAGCATCAGGCTTTCGTTCAGAAGCTGGGTGATGCGGGTGGTGTTGGCCTCGATCCCGACGACGCAATTGTCGGTGAAGGCATGGGCGGCATCGCCGATCAGCTTCATCGATTGCAGCACGTTGTAGATGATCACCGGCTTGAAGACGTTGAGCTCCAGGTGCCCGTGCGATCCCGCGACCGTCACCGCGACGTGATTGCCCATCACCTGCGCGCAGACCATCGTCATCGCCTCGCACTGGGTCGGATTGACCTTGCCCGGCATGATCGAGGAGCCGGGCTCGTTGGCGGGGAGTGAGAGCTCGCCGAGGCCCGAGCGCGGGCCGGAGCCCAAAAGGCGGATGTCGTTGGCGATCTTCATCAGGCTGACCGCGAGCACGTTGAGCGCGCCCGAAATCTCGACCATCGCGTCATGCGCGGCGAGCGCCTCGAACTTGTTGGGCGCGGTGACGAAGGCATGGCCGGTCTCGGCCGCGACTTCGGCGGCAAAGGCGACATCGAAGCCGACCTTGGCGTTGATTCCGGTGCCCACCGCCGTCCCGCCCTGCGCCAGCTCGAGCACGCGCGGCAGCGCCGCCTCGACCCGCTTGATCCCGTATCCGACCTGCGCGGCGTACCCTGAGAACTCCTGCCCCAGCGTCATCGGGGTCGCGTCCTGCAGGTGGGTACGACCGATCTTGACGATCTGGCTGAATTCCTGCGCCTTGGCATCGAGCGCGCCGTGGAGCTTCTTCAGCGCCGGCAGCAGGTGATCCATCGCCTCGACCGCCGCAGCGATGTGCATCGCGGTGGGGAAGGTGTCGTTCGACGACTGGCCCATGTTGCAGTGGTCGTTGGGGTGGACCGGGCTCTTGCCGCCCTTCTTGCCGGTGAGGATCTCGTTCGCGCGGCTCGCGATCACCTCGTTGGCGTTCATGTTCGACTGGGTGCCGCTGCCGGTCTGCCACACCACCAGCGGGAACTGGTCGGCGAGCGTCCCGTCGATCACCTCGCGCGCGGCCTTCACGATCGCCTCGCCGAGCCCCGCATCGAGCACGCCCAGCTTCATGTTGGCCTTGGCCGCCGAGAGCTTCTGCACGCCCAGCGCGCGCACGAGCGCGGGGGGCATCCTCTCGCCGCCGATCGGGAAGTTGACGATCGAGCGCTGGGTCTGCGCGCCCCAGTGCATGTTCGCTGGAACCGCCACTTCGCCCAGCGAATCGGTCTCAATCCGCACGTCACCGCTGCTCGCCGTCATGTCACTCATCGAAGCCATCCCTCTCTAAGTCGAATTCCGTCCCGAAGGTTCTGGCGCTCCCCTAAGCACCAGGGCGCGGCAAGGTCAAAGGCGTAAAACGTGAGGCCTTGGGGGCCGCGCATTGCAGGCAAAAGCCTTGGAAGCGCGCGGCAGCACGTTTAAGGAGAGGGTTGACCGGCTGTATTGCGACACTAATACAGTTACCCGAGAAATGATGAGCACCATGACCGACACCCTTGCCGACAGCAAAACCGCCCGCCGGGCGATGATCGACAGCCAGCTGCGCACCAGCGGCGTGAACGAGGAATATGTGCTCGCCCGGATGCTCGCCGTCCCGCGCGAGGATTTCCTCCCCGCCGAGAAGGCCGCGCAAGCCTATATCGACCGTGCGGTGATGCTGGGCGAGGGCGGCCACCTCGCCAGCCCGCTGTTCTACGGCAAGCTGCTGCTCGAGGCCGCGCCCACTCCCGAGGCCCGCGTGCTGGTGGTGAGCGGCGGCACCGGCTACCTCGCCGCGCTGATCGCCCCGCTGGCGAGCAGCGTCACCGAGGTGACCGCCGCCGAGGCCGCGGCGCGGCAAGGCGCGGGCGAATACGACCTCATCGTCATCGACGGCGCGATCGAGCAGCTGCCCGATGGGCTCGCCGCCGCGCTCGCGGATGGCGGCCGGATCGTCACCGGCCTGGTGCTGCGCCAGGTCACCCGCCTTGCCAGCGGCGGCCGGATCGCCGGTCAGGTCAGCCTCCAGCCGCTCGAGGACCTCGGCATTCCCGTGCTCGCCGCCTTCGCCGCCCCCAAGCGCTGGACCTTCGCGTGAGAGCACGCACCGCCTCGCTGCGGCTGGCCGGAACGGCGAGCCTGCTGGCGCTGACCGCATTCGCGGCTCCCGCGCGCGCCGACGACCTGCGCGAGGCGCTGGCGGCGGCCTACAACACCAACCCCACGCTCGAGGCGGCGCGCGACAACCAGCGCGCCATCGACGAGAACGTGCCGATCGCGCGCGCGCAGGGGCTGCCCTCGGCGAATGTGACCGCGACCCATACCGAATTCCTGCGCCAGTCGGCCAACTCCTTCACCGCGCCCGAGCGCAACCTTGGCGTTACGGCGCAGGGGCTGGTTCCGATCTATTCGGGCGGAGCGGTGCGCAATGCGATCGCGGCTGCCAAGGAGCGGGTCGAGGCCGGTCAGGCAGACCTGCGCAACACCGAAAGCACGCTCTTCGCCAACGTGGTCGCGGCCTACATGGACGTCCTGCGCACCGAGGCGCTGGTGGCGCTCGCCACCAACAACGTCGCCGTGCTGCGCACCAATCTCGAGGCGACCAGCGATCGCTTCCAGATCGGTGATCTCACCATCACCGACGTTGCCCAGTCGCGTTCGCGCCTTGCGGTGGCCGAAGGCGATCTGCAATCGGCCGAGGCGAACCTTATCGCCGCGCGCGAAGCCTATGTGCGGCTTGTCGGTCAGGCGCCGGGCGAACTTGCGGCGCCGCCGCCGCTGCCGGGCCTGCCCGATACGGTTGGCGAGGCGATCGTCAGCGCGCTGGAGAACAACCCCAACCTCGAGGCCGCCAAGCTGCGCGCCGAGGCGGCAGGTTTCGACAGGAAGGCGGCCGGGGCCGGGCGGCTTCCCACGGTCGGGCTGTTTATCAACGGTCAGTACAGCGATTTCTACGGTACGCTCGGCGGTCCGATCTCGGCCGATTTCGTGCAGCGGGAAACCACCGCCAACGCCGGTGTGCGTATCACCATTCCGCTGTTCCAGGGCGGCGACCCGGCAGCGCGCCAGCGGCAGGCCGGCGCACGCGAGAGCGCGGCGCTTGAGGACGTGATCGCCTCCGAGCGCCAGATCATCGCCGAAACCCGCACCACCTATGCCAACTGGCAGGCCGCCAACGCCGTGATCAAGAGCGCGCAGGCCGCCGTGGAAGCGGCCGAACTCAGCCTTGAAGGCCTGCGTGCCGAGAACTCGATCGGCAACCGCCAGATCCTCGACGTGCTCAATGGCGAGCAGGAACTCGTCAACGCCCGCGCCCAGCTGGTGACCGCGCGGCGCAACGCCTATGTCGCAGGGTTCAACCTGCTCGCGCTGATGGGCAAGGCCGAGGCACGCGATCTCAATCTCGATGTCGGCGGGCCGCTCTACGACCCGCAGGTCAATGCCGACCGGGTGAGCAGCAAGATGTGGGACTGGGACCGCGACCCCGAACCGACACCGGATTCGACCAGAACCGTTGACATTCCCCCCGCCACGGCAACAATCGGCCCGCAACTGCTGCCCGGCGAGTGATGCCAGTCCCGATTCGGGACGGCGATCGGACTGATTGCGGGCGGCCTTACGGGGCGAAAGATGGGTCAGGACAACACCGGTCACAACGGGGAAGCCTCGGTCGAGGACATTCTCGAATCGATCAAGAAGGTGATCGCCCGCGACAACCGCGTCGGCGCGCTCGAGGCGCGGCGGCGGCGGATGCTGGTTTCGGAGGACGATTCGGCCGAGCCCGCCCCGCTCGCGCGCACCCACAAGGTCCGCGATGCCGAGGAAGTGCTCGATCTGTCGGAGATGGAAGTGGAGGCCGAGGAACCGGCCTGCAAGCCTGCGATGCCGATGGCAACGCCCGAAGAGACCCCGCTGATCGCCGATCAGGTGCGCGATGCGATGCAGGAAAACCTCGCCGCGCTGGCGATGCTGGCCGAGCCGCCTGCGCGCCCGCAGATCGTGCGCTCGGGCGAGACCTCGCTCGAAGGCCTGACCCGCGAGCTGCTGCGCCCGATGCTGGCCGAATGGCTCGAGGCGAACC
The DNA here is from genome assembly GCF_001557325.1 of Erythrobacter donghaensis. Taxonomy (GTDB): domain Bacteria; phylum Pseudomonadota; class Alphaproteobacteria; order Sphingomonadales; family Sphingomonadaceae; genus Erythrobacter; species Erythrobacter donghaensis_B. The sequence goes on along the minus strand of NZ_LSJS01000182.1, from coordinate 26,182 downwards.
TGCCCGCGATGGTCGAAAACCTCGTGCAGGCGGAAATCGCCCGGATCGTCGGCAAGCGCCGCTGAGGGCAACCGCGGGGCTAGCGCAGGGGGCGCGGGAGGTCTAACGCCTCCGGCCATGCGTCATCTCACAGCTTTCGGCGCGCTTGCCGCCGCCATCGCCTTTTCCGCCCCGCTCGCGGCCGAGGATCTGTCCGCCCGCGCGCAGGCCGCATCGGTCGTCCCCGGCGTCGCCGCGCCGCCGATGACCGCCGAGGATCTGGTCACCCTCCCGCGCCTCGGCGCCCCGGCGGTCAACCGCGAGGGGACGCTCGCGGTCTACAGCGTCACCGTGACCGATCCGGCGAGCCTCAAGCGCGCGCCCACCCACTACCTGATCGACCTCGCCAAGCCCGGGGCGGTGCCGGTGGCGCTCGACTTCGGGCTCAAGGCCTCGGACCTCGCCTTCGGCCCCGACGGGGCGCTTTACTTCCTCAGCAGCGAGCACACCGATGCAGCCGCGCCCGCACGCAGCCGCGTGTGGCGCGTGAGCCTCGCGAAAGACAGCACCGCAGGCACCCCGCAACTCGTCACCCCCACGACCGAACGCGACATCGCGGGCTTCAAGCTCGCTCCCGATGGCAGCCGCATCGCGGTGTGGGGCGAGGTGCCGCGCGACTGCCCGACCTTCGGCTGCCCTGATGCGGCGACGCCCTACCTCCCCGGCCCCGGCACCGGACGCCTCTATGACGCCGCGGACGGCTTCGTGCGCCACTGGGACCGCTGGGCGACCCCCGGCCTCCACAACCGCATCTTCGTCTACCCCCTCGCAGGCGGCGTCGCGCAGGGCGAGGGCCAGCCGGTCGACGGCAAGGATCCCGCCACCGGCATTACCGCCGACACCCCCACCATGCCCTTTGGCGGCGGGGAGGAGATCGCCTTCGCCCCTGACGGCAAGGCGCTCTACTTCACCGCGCGGCTTGCGAATGCCGAAGAGCCCGGGTCGACCAATCTCGACATCTACGCCAGCGACCTCTCCGGCGCCGCGCCCAGGCTGCTGACCGCCGCCAACACAGCGACCGACACCACCCCCGTCCCCTCGCCCGATGGCCGCTACCTCGCGTGGCTCGCCATGGCGCGGCCGACCTACGAGGCGGACAAGCAGGCGGTGCAGCTGCTCGACCTCAAGACCGGGACGCAGCGCAACCTGACCAGGGACACCGACCTCTCCTTCGGCAGCCTCGCCTGGGAAGCCGACGGCAAGGGCCTGATCGCCACCGCGCAGAAGGTGCTCGACACCCCCGCCTTCCGCATCGACATCGCCACCGGCAAGGTCACCGAGCTCAATCTGATGGCAGGCAACGAGGCGCATATCGCGAACCTCGTCCCGCTGGCGGGTGGCCGCGCGCTGTTCACCCGCGATTCGCTCGGCGCGCCGGCGGAACTTTATCTGTCGGACGGCATGGGGCAGGCCCGACCGCTGACCGATGTCGCCACCACCCGCATGGGCGCGATGGCGAGCATCGTCACCCGCCGCTTCAGCTTCACCGGCGCGAACGGCGACACGGTGTGGGGCCAGCTTACCCGGCTCGCCGACCAGACCGGGCCGATCCCGGCGATCCTCTACATCCACGGCGGCCCGCAGGGGAGCTTCAACGACAGCTGGTCAAACCGCTGGAACCCGCGCGTCCTCGCCAGCCAGGGCTATGCGGTGATCTCGGTCGATTTCCACGGGTCGACCGGCTACGGCCAGGCCTTCACCGACGCGATCAACAAGAACTGGGGCGGCTGGCCGCTCGAGGACCTGCAAAAGGGCTTTGCCGCCGGCATCGCGCTCGACCCGCAGATCGACGGCGACAAGGCCTGCGCGATGGGTGCGAGCTACGGCGGCTACATGGTCAACTGGATCGCCGGCCAATGGCCCGAGCGCTTCCGCTGCCTCGTCCAGCACGACGGCATCTTCGACAACCGCTCGATGTATTATTCGACCGAGGAATTGTGGTTCCCGCGCTGGGATCATGGCGGCTCTTACGAGCAGGCCCGCGAGGTCTACGAGAAGTGGAACCCGGCGAACCACGTCGACAAGTGGACAACGCCGATGCTGGTCGTCACCGGGCAGAAGGATTACCGCGTGCCCTACAGCCAGGGCCTGATGAGCTTCACCGCGCTGCAGGAACGCGGCATCCCCGCGCAATTGCTGGTCTTCCCCGACGAGAACCACTGGGTGCTGGGCGCGAAGAACTCGCTGCAATGGCACCAGACGGTGTTCGCATGGCTTGATCGCTGGCTGAACCGGGAGGCACCGGCGAAGTGAGCCGCAAGGAGCTCGAATCCGCGCGCCACTCGCTCGCCAAGCATTTCGGCGACCCCGAAAGCGGCACCGCGATCACGCGCCACATCATGCTGTGCGCGCTGTCCGAGAAGCAGAAATGCTGCTCGCGCGAGGCGGGGGAGGAGGCGTGGGGCTTCCTCAAGTCGCGGCTGAAGGAATTGGGGCTGGTCGGGCCGCTGCGGACCGACGACAGCAAGCGGGGCGCGGGCGGCGGGGTGCAGCGCACCAAGGCCGATTGCCTCCAGATCTGCGCCGCAGGGCCAGTCGCGGTCGTGTGGCCGGACGGGGTGTGGTACCACTCGTGCAGCCCCAAGGTGCTCGAGCGGATCATCCAGGAACATCTGATCGAAGGCCGGCCGGTCGAGGACTACATCCTCAAACCGGCCTAGTCCTCGCGCGGGCTCCAGAGCTCGTCGCGTTCGGGCATCTGGTTGTCGACCGACTCGTCGTGGCCGGTGCCGTTGGAGAGGAACACCAGCCCCATCAGCCCCCCGCCGAGCAGCATCGTGAGGCTGATTCCCAGCGCCACCGCGATATAGAAATGCACCGAAATCATGCCGTTATAGGCAAACAGCAGCCCCATCGCGATCGCCACGGTCAGCACCGTCGCGGCGAGCAGCCATTTCATGATCTGCCGGTAGCGCGCCCAGGCGTGGGCGGCGTTCACGGGATCGTCGAGCGGGGACTTGCTGGTCATGCCCCCGACATGGCGCGCCGCCCGCGCCAATGCAACGCGCAAAGGCTGCAAGGCCCCCCACATGCGATGCAACTGCGCCCCGCGCCGGTCCCCGGCACGCGCCGCGCGGCAGGCGGATTCGCCTTTTGGCGGGAATCGTGTCACCTTCCGTCCCGGAGAGAGGAGGCCTGCCATGAACATCGCCCACATCATTGCCCAGCGCGCGCCTGCCGACATCATCGCCTGCGATTGCACCACGCCTGTCAGCGAGGTGGTGCAGACCCTCGCCACGCGCCGCATCGGCGCGCTGCCGGTGCTGCGCGAGGGCCGCGTCGTCGGGATCGTGTCCGAGCGTGACGTGATCTACCGACTCGCCGATCGCGGCAAGGACTGCCTCGATGTCGCGGTCGAGGAGATCATGACCTCGCCCGCGGTGACGGTCGCGCCCGCCACCACGGTGGACGAGGCGCTCGCCATGATGACCCGCCGCCGCTTCCGCCACTTCCCGGTGGTCGAGGATGGCGAGCTCGTCGCCTTCATCTCGATCGGCGACCTCGTGAAGCACAAGATGGACGAGGTGCAGCACGAGGCCGAGGCGCTCCGGAACTACATCACCGCAGCGTGACCGCTTGAGAACCGCAGGCAGGCCCCCTAAATTGCAGGCATGACCGCCGCGCCCCTGATCCTCACCCCCTCCGCCGCCAGGCGGGTCGCCTTCATCGCGCAGAAGCAGTCGCGCCCTGCGATCCTGCGGCTTGCGGTCGAGGGCGGGGGCTGTTCGGGCTTCCAGTACAAGTTCGATCTGGCCGATGGGCCGGAAGCCGACGATTCCGTTTCGGAAACCGACGGCGTGAAGCTGGTGGTCGATCCCATCAGCCTCGATCTGATCGCGGGGAGCACGGTCGATTTCGTCGAATCGCTGGGCGGCGCGGCCTTCAAGGTCGAAAACCCCCAGGCCGCCGCCGGCTGCGGCTGCGGGGCGAGCTTCGGGATTTAGGTTAGACCCGCGCGACGCTTTGGGGCATCAGGGCGCGCATGAAAATCGCCACCTTCAACATCAACGGCATCAAGGCGCGGGGCCCGCGCCTGATCGAATGGCTCGAGGAAACCCGCCCCGCCGTCGCCTGCCTGCAGGAGATCAAGACGCAGGACGAAGGCTTTCCCGCGGGCGATTTCGAAGCGATCGGCTATTCGGCGATCTGGCACGGGCAGAAGAGCTTCAACGGGGTGGCGATCCTCGTCGATACCCGCGCGGGCTATACCCTCACCGAAGTGCAGCGCGGGCTCGGCATTCCCGGGCCCAACGAGGGTGACGAAGAGCAGGCGCGCTATCTCGAGGCGGACGTCAACGGCGTGCGGATCGCCTGCCTCTACCTCCCCAACGGCAACCCCCATCCGGGGCCGAAGTTCACCTACAAGCTCGCGTGGATGGCGCGGCTGCGCGAGCGGATGGCCGCAATCTGGGCCGAGGAAGTGCCCGCCGTGGTGCTCGGCGATTTCAACGTCATCCCGCATGACGACGACGTGTGGTCGGTGAAGGCGATGCAGGACGACGCACTGATGCAGCCCGAAAGCCGGGCCGCCTATGCGCGCCTGCTGGCGGATGGCTGGACCGACGCGATCCGCACCCACAACCCGCGCGGCGGGGTGTGGACCTATTGGGACTATCAGGCGGGCGCGTGGCAGCGCGATCACGGTTTTCGCATAGACCACATCCTGCTGTCACCGGAGTGCGCGGATCGCCTCGAGTCATGCGGCGTCGACAAAGCCTATCGCGGCCGGGAAAAGGCCAGCGATCACACGCCGGTCTGGGTGCGACTCAAAGCCTAAACCAGCCAGAAGGCGGTGATCGGCCCGCAGGGCCGCAAGCCCGAACGGGCGCCCGCAGCGGCGTGGGGGCTTGCCCCCACATCAGCCGCGAGGATCAACGATAGAAAATATGCGTGTCGATCTGGGCGAGGCGCGTCTTGCTGCGGCTCCAGCCCGGCTTGACGTAGCGCGCGTGGAAGAACACCGCGCGGCCCGCTTCGGATTCCCACAGGCCCTTGTCGGCGATGTGGGCAACCGCGACGGCGCGCTCCCACGCCGCCGAGCCCTCGCGGATCGCGGGCATCCGGCGGCCGCGCATGAAGGAGAACTGGCCGGGCTGGGCCACCACGCCGCAATAGGAGCGCGGGAAGCGGCCATCTTCCGTGCGGTTGATGATCACCTGCGCGACCGCGAGCTGACCCGCCAGCGCCTCGCCGCGCGCCTCGAAATAGACCGCACCGGCAAGGCAGCGCATCTCTTGGGACATGGGCGAGGAGGTGTCGATCATGCCGACCAGCTCGTGCAGCGAACCGGCCTCGGTCTGCACGGGGGTCGCGGGCGTCGGCGCCGGCGCCGGCGCGGGCAGGGGCTGCACCACCTCCTGCGCGACGAATTCGATCTGTTCGGGAACCAGCTCGGGCGCTTCGACCGGGGCGGGAGCGGTAAGCTGTTCGCTGGCGGCTTGCGCCAGAGCGGCGGCATTCTGGCCGCCGGGGAACATCGTGGTTGCGAATGCGAGGCCCGCAATCGCAGCAATCGTGGCAGTCTTGCGACTCATGAATTCTACTAATTCGGCGGTGAGCGCGCACAGGCGCAGGCGGGAACCCTGATCCAGACCGTTACCGATGTGGAGGTTCGACTAAGCCTGCCGGCCGCTCCCCGTCTGCGTGCCGGAGGGTGGGGCCGAATTGCCGCCCTGCCAGCCTGCGCTCAGGAAGTGCGGCGCCACTAGCCCGGCTGCCGTTAACGTCAACTCAATTCATCGATACGCACGACGAACCGTTCGCGATCCGCGATATCCACCTCGATTAGCCACATATCGCTGTCCTGGCGCCGCCTGCGCGCCAGATATTCGGAAAATTCCTGAGGATTCTCCGAGTCTTCTCGTTTCACCGCAAGAAATTTGCGCGATCCGTCGAGCTGCGGCATCCTTTCGTAAAGCACGGCGTCCCGCCCGCGACACAGGGTTACCAGCAGGATGGTGCCGGCATCGCGCTCGCCCCGGGCGAGCACCGTGCCGAATCCCCCCTCGGTCTCGGCGAGACGCATGATCGCCCCGGCTTCGAGGTGCGCGGGGAGCCTGCCCTCCATCCTCAGAGCCCCGAGGGGCCGCCCGCGGCATAGCCCGGCAGGCTCGAGAGCGGGATGCGGCTCTTCATGAAGGTGCCGGTGCCGCGGCCGATCTCCTCACCCTCCGCGTCGACCAGCCGCGCCTCGGCCACGAACACCCGGCGGCGGCCGCTGACCCAGTGCCCTTCGGCGGTCACCTGCCCGGCGCGCACGGGCTTGGAGAAGAACAGGTTGAAGCTGGTGGTGAGCAGGAAGCGGTCGGTCACCAGCGAATTGGCGGCATAGAAGGCCGCATCGTCGAGCATCTTGAAATAGATCGTCCCGTGCGCCGCCCCGGCCGCGTGGTAATCCTCGGGGATGACGGTGAAAGTCAGCTTCGAGCGACCCTCGCCCGGGATGTGCAGCCGGCTCGCGAACTTGGCGTTGACCGGGGCCGAGGCATAGAGCCGCTCCAGCGCGCGGTAGTGCTGCGCGGCACCGCTCGCGGGCAGGGGATCGTCACAGGCGGGCATGGTGGTGCCTCGGGTCGGGTCAGGCCGCGTCGCGCAGGAACTGGTTGGTCAGCAGTGCATAGACCGCGTCGGTGTCAGGCGCGTCGGCGAGCATCTGGAGCGTCGTCTCGTCGCGCGTCAGGCGCGAGATCGCGGCGAGCGCGTGAAGGTGGGTCGCCCCGGCGTTCTCGGGCGAGACGAGGCCGCACACCAGCGTCACGGCGCGCGCATCGACCGCGGCGAAATCGATCGGGGCCTCGAGCCGGATCAGCGCGAGCGACGGGCGGCGGATGTCCTTGCTGCGGCAATGCGGGATCGCCACCCCGCGCCCGAACCCGGTGCTCCCCAGCGCCTCGCGCGCCTCGAGATTCTCGAGCACCTCGTTCTCGTCGAGTCCGTAGGCGTGGCTGAGCAGCTGCGCGGTGCGGGCAAGGATCTTCGGCTTGGTGTCGAGCCGGGCGAAAGCGATCGCCTGGGGGGAAAGAGCGAGGTTGACGTCCATGGTGCGACTGATCCCGAAACTATGCGCCTTCACCGGCGAAGGTCCGGTCCGTTCAAACCCGAGCGGGGGATTGACGGGCCGGGGCGGTGCCCCCTCCTGCGACCGCCTGGACCTTCGAAAGCGGGCCCTGCCGCCCCGTCTGCTCAGGGGTGCAAGGGGGGCTTTGACCCTATCTCGGCTCGACCCAACCGATCGAGCCATCGGCGCGCCTGTAGACCATATTATGCCGTCCGGTGCCAGCATTTTTGAAGAACAGCGCGCCGGTGTTCCTGAGGTCCATCATCATCACCGCGTCGGCGACGCTGGCGGTGGGGATGTCGACGCGGGTCTCGGCGATCACCAGCGGGGCATCGGCGACCACCTCTTCCTCCTCGTCTTCCTCGACCATGAAGATGGTGTAGGCGGCCTCTTCCTCGCCGCGGGCGTGATCGGCCTGTTCGTGGCGGTCGGTGAGGCGGCGCTTGTAGCGCCTGAGCTGCTTCTCGATCTTGCCGACCGCCTCGTCGAAGGCGACGTGCACGTCATGCGCGGTGCCTTGCGCCTTGAGGATCAGACCCTGCATCACATGGGTGACGATGTCGCAGGTGAAGGCGCCCGCGGGGGCCTTGCCGAAGGTCACCTGGCTCGAGATCGCGCGGTCGAAATACTTGTCGACGATCGCGCCGAGCCGGTCCGCCGCGTGCGTCTGGAGCGCGCTGCCGGTGTCCAACTGGTGGCCGGAAATCCGAATGTCCATGAAGCGTAGTCCTCCGTCCAAGAGTGAGGATCCCAGTACGATAGCGGGCCATGCGATACCCGCGGCGCGTCGGGCTTCAACTAACCCAGATCGCACCCTTGATTTGCGCAATGAAGGCGCGGTGCCGTTCCAGCTCCTCCGGGCTGGCCACGTGGGGGCGGGGTTCGCGCCGGGGCTTGTCCGGCGAAGGACGGTGCCAGGGCGCATCGGGGGTGAGCGCGGCGAGGGCCGGGGCCTCGGCGGGAGCATCGGCCAGGCCGAGCCCGATCTGGCGCCCGCCGGTCAGCTCGACATAGACCTGCGCCAGCAGTTCGGCATCGAGCAGCGCGCCGTGCTTGACGCGGTGCGAGCGGTCGATGCCGTAGCGGGTGCACAGCGCATCGAGGCTGAGCTTGGCGCCGGGGTGCTTCTTGCGCGCAAGGACGACGGTATCGACCATCCGGTCGAGAGCGATCGGCGCGCGGCCCGCCAGCTCCAGCTCGTTGTTGAGGAAGCCGAAATCGAACCCGGCATTGTGCGCGACCAGCGGCGCATCGCCGAGGAAGTCCAGCAGCTCCCCGGCCAGATCGGCGAACCGCGGCTTGGTGGCGAGGAAGGCGGCGCTGAGGCCATGCACCCGCTCGGCCTCGGCCGGCATGTCGCGATCGGGGTTGAAATAGGCGTGGAAGGTGCGGCCCGTCTCGACCCGGCCGACCAATTCGACGCAGCCGATTTCCACCATGCGGTCCCCGGTCTTGGGATCGAGCCCGGTGGTTTCGGTGTCGAAAATGACCTCACGCATTTGCGGGACTATCGTCCGATCCTCGGGCAGTTGCAAGCGCACTTTGTCGTCAAAGTGAAGCAATGAGCGCGGCGACCTGCGCGCGGGTTTCGGCGAGGCTGGTGCCGGTATCGATCACGCGATCCGCGCGCGCGCGCTTCTCGCTGTCGTGGAGTTGCAGGCCGAAGATGTGGTCGAACTTCTCGGGCGTCATCCCCGGGCGGGCGAGCACGCGGGCGCGCTGGACCTCTTCCGGGGCGGAGACCACCACGACGAGATCGACCGCCTCGTGCCCGCCGCGCTCGAACAGCAGCGGGATGTCGAAGACGACGGCAGGCTTGTCGCTGTTGGCAGCGAGGAAGGCGGCGCGTTTGGCCGCCACCGCCGGATGGACGATGGCTTCGAGCCGGGCGAGGGCAGCCTTGTCCGAAAAGACCTGATGGCCGAGCCGGTCGCGGTCGACGCCGTGCGGGCCGGTCGAGCCGGGGAAGGCGGCCTCGATGGGCGCGAGGAGCTCGCCGCCGGGCCCCTGCATGGCGCGCACCTCGGCATCGGCGTCGAACACCGGGATCCCGGCCTCGGCAAACATCGCCGCGACGGTCGATTTGCCCATGCCGATACTGCCGGTGAGGCCGATGATTTTTTGTGGTGAGGTCATTGGGTCAGGAGGGCTCTGAGTTCAGCATCATATTCGCGGGGCGGGGCCTGCCCGAAAAACCTCTCGAAGGCGACCGCCGCCTGGCCGATCAGCATCGCAAGGCCGTCGATGGTGCGGTGGCCGCTGGCGCGCGCGGTCTGGAGGAGCGGCGTATCGCGCGGCGCGGTGACGATGTCGTAGGCGATGCTCCGCGGGGGCGCGTGGCTCCAGTCGAAGGCGAGGGGGGGCTGGCCCTGCATCCCGAGGCTCGAGGCGTTCACCACCAGATCGAGGCACCCTTCGCGGTCGTCGAAGGCGAAGTCGGTGGGGTCGGCGAAATGGGCGAGGTCGATGGCGTGGTGCTCGCCCTCGGGCGCCAGCTCGTCGAGCAGCGCCCGCGCCTTGGCCGGATCGCGCCCGGCGACGACCAGCGTAAAGCCGTGCCCCGCCAGCGCCGCGATGATCGCCCGCGCCGCGCCGCCGGTGCCGATGATGCGCGCCATGCGGAAATAGTGGGTCTCTGCGAGGTCGGCGGTGAGCGGTTCGAGGAACCCGGCGGCATCGGTGTTGGTGCCCGCGAGCAGGCGGTCGAAGGCCGGATAGATCGTGTTGACCGCACCGATGGCATCGGCGGGCGATTCGACGCTGTAAAGCAGCGGCATCACCGCCTGCTTGTGCGGCATGGTGACATTGCACCCGCGCCACGCGAGGTCTTCTCGGCGCGCGGCGAGGTAGTCAGCCAGTTCGTCAGGGCGGACATGGCAAGCGCGATATTCAGCCTCGATCCCCAGCTTTCCGAGCCAGAAGTTGTGGATCGCGGGAGACTTGGACTGCGCAATCGGATCGCCGATGACTTCCGCATAAGCCTGTCCGGAGCCCTGTCGAAGGAGGCGGGTCATGCGAGCAGCACCCCTTCCTCGCGCAGCGCGCCCAGCAGGGGCAGCAGCGGCATGCCGAGCACGGTGAACTGGTCGCCCTCGATCGCCTCGAACAGCTGCACCCCCGGGCCTTCGATGCGGAACGCGCCGACGGTGTGGCCGATCGCGGGCCATTCGAGTGTGAGGTAGTGTTCGATGAAGTCCTCGGAGAGATGGCGGACATGGAGCCGCGCAAGGCTGGCATGGCTCCACTCGCAACCCACATCGCGCACCAACGCGGCCGCCGAGTGCAGCTCCATCACCCGGCCCGAGAAGAAGCGCAGATGCTCGCCCGCCTCCTCGCGGCTGGCCGGTTTGTCGAAGCGGCGGCCCTCGCACACCACCAGCGAATCGCTCCCCAGCACCAACGCGCCCGGATGGAGCGCGGCCACCGCTGCGGCTTTCGCCACCGCCAGCGCCTCGGCGACCTCGGAGGGCGCGGCACCCGCAAGCCCCGCTTCGACCGCGCGCTCGTCGATATCGGCGGGGATGCTCTCGTAAGCCACCCCCGCGGCATCGAGCATCGCCCGGCGCGAGGCGCTCTTGCTGGCGAGGATCAACCTCATATCGGCTTGCCCACCCCGCCTTCGCTCGCGGGCTTCCTCCCCCGCTCCTGCACCAGCCGGATGATCGCCGCCGCGGTCTCCTCGATCGAGCGCCGGGTGACGTCGATCACCGGCCAGCCATTGTCGCCGAACATCCGCCGCGCGAATTGCAGTTCGGCCTTGACCTTGTCGTTGTCGACGTAAGCGGTCTCGGTCGCCTCGTTCAGCGACAGCAGCCGGTTGCGGCGAATCTGGATCAGGCGTTCGGGCGAGGTCGTCAGCCCCACCACCAGCGGGTGTCGCAAGCGGTAGAGCGTCTGTGGGGGCGGACTCTCCACCACCAGCGGGATATTGGCGACCTTGTAGCCGCGATTGGCGAGGTAGATGCTGGTCGGCGTCTTCGACGACCGCGAGACACCGACGAGCACGATATCGGCCTGCTCCCACTCCTCGTGGGCGAGGCCGTCGTCATGGGCGATGGTGTACTGGATCGCCTCGACCCGCTTGAAATAGGTCTCGTCCATCATGTGCTGGCGGCCGGGGCGGCCATGCGCTTCCTGCCCGAGCTGCGCTTCGAGCGCGGCGGTGACCTGGTCGAGCACCGGCACCGCGGGGAGGCCAAGGTGGCGGCAATGCTCCTCGAGGCGCTTCCTCGTCTCGGGGTTCACCAGCGTGTAGAGCACGAGGCCGGGATGGGCGGCGAGATCGGGGACGATCCGGTCCATGTGCTGGAGCGAGCGCACCATCGGCCAGAAATGGCGGTTGACGCTCGGGTTGTCGAACTGCGCGAGCGCCGCCTTGGCGATCATTTCCAGCGTCTCGCCGGTCGAATCCGAAACGAGGTGGAGGTTGAGTCGGTTCATGCGCCCCCTGGTTCAGACATGGCCCTGTGGACAGATCGCCGCATAAACCACGGGAGGCGTGGGCGGACAAGCAGGGGAGGGATTTTCATGCCCGCTCCCGGCCGATCCGCAAGGCTATTTGCGCACACGGGACAAGTTTTGTCGACAGGCTGGGAAGAGTGGGGATAAAGCTGGCTTGACGTCCAATCCATGCGGATTCGATGGGGGCATGAATCCGGGTGGCCGGGCGGGGGTAACGCGGCACAGGCCGGTAATTCCCGCTTTCCACAGGGCCAACAGACTCCATCCATCCTTTTTAAAATTGAATTGATTTGCTCTAAGGAACCCTATGCCAGGTCCGCTTCTCGATACGCTCAAAGGTGTCCGCCAGGATGTCGCCCCCGTGTGGCTCATGCGTCAGGCGGGGCGTTATCTCCCCGAATACAGGGAGTTGCGGGCCGAGAAGGGCGGCTTCCTCGAGCTGGTCTATGACAGCGAGGCTGCGGCCGAGATCACCGTCCAGCCGATCCGGCGCTTCGGCTTCGACGGGGCGATCCTGTTCTCCGACATCCTGATCGTGCCGCATGCGATGGGGCAGGGGCTGACCTTTGCCGCCGGCGAAGGCCCGCACCTTGCACCGACGCTGATGGAGGTGGAGCTCGACAGCTTCACCCCCGCCTTCGAGCGGTTCGAGCCGGTGTACGAGACCGTGCGCCTGACCCGCCAGCAGATCGGCCCTGCGGTGACCATGCTCGGCTTTGCGGGGAGCCCCTGGACGGTCGCGACCTACATGATCGCGGGCGAGGGCTCCAAGGATCACGGCCCCGCGCGGCTCCTCGCCTATCGCGATCCGGCGCGGATGCAGGCGATCATCGACGCAATCGTCGAGGTCTCGGTGACCTACCTGCGCGGCCAGATCGATGCGGGGGCCGAGGCTGTGCAGCTGTTCGACTCGTGGGCGGGGAGCCTTGCGCCCGACCAGTTCGAGAAGTGGGTGATTGCGCCGAACGCCGCGATCACCGCCAAGCTCAAGCAATCGCACCCCGACACTCCCGTGATCGGCTTCCCCAAGGGCGCGGGCGCCAAGCTCCCCGCCTATGCGCGCGAGACCGGGGTGGATGCCGTCGGCCTCGACGAGACGCTCGATCCGGTCTGGGCGCACCAGAGCCTGCCGCAAGGCATGCCGGTGCAGGGCAATTTCGATCCGCTGCTGCTCGAGGCGGGTGGCCCGGCGCTCAGCGAGCGGGTCAAGACGATCATCGCCGCCTTCGAGGATCGCCCGCACGTCTTCAACCTCGGCCACGGGATCGGGCAGTTCACCCCGATTTCGCACGTCGAGGAACTTCTCGCCGCGCTAAGAGGCTGAACCGATGCAGGAACTGCTTTCCTCGATCTACCTGTTCCTGAAGTCCGGGCACGTGATCTTCATGGTGTTCTGGCTGGCGGGGCTGTTCATGCTCCCACGCCAGTGCATCTACATGCTCGACCACGCGCCGGGCTCGCCGGGCGAGGCCAAGTGGGCCGAGCGGATGGGGAAACTCCGCAAGATCATCCTCACGCCCTCGCTGATCATCGTCTGGGTGCTGGGGCTGTCGATGGCCTACGCCGGCGGATGGTTCGCGTCGGGCTGGCTCCATGCCAAGCTGACGCTGGTGCTGGTGATGACCGGCTATCACGGCTGGCTGGTCGGGCAGACGAAGAAGATGGCGCGCGGTGAGCGGCCGCTCTCGGAGAAGACCCTGCGCATGATCGGCGAGGTGCCGGGCGTGCTGCTGATCCTCATCGTCCTCCTGGTCTACCTCAAGCCTTTCTGAGGCGCATATTGAGCGATTGACCTCGCGTCGCAGCGCTCCTATTTCCACTCCACCTATCCGGTATCGGAGCGGCGCAACGCCCTCCAGCAGGTCTGCTTTCTCCAAGCCCAGCCCCTCGTCCAACCGGGGCACCTCTTTCTCCAAGAGGCACTGACCAGCCGGCCACCCCTGACTTTCGGAAATACAAGATGCATCTCAAGGATTTGAAAAGAAAGACCCCGGCCGAACTGGTCGCGATGGCGGAAGAGCTGGGGGTCGAGGGCGCCTCGACCATGCGGCGGCAGGACCTGCTCTTCTCGATCCTGCGCGAGCTCGCCGAGGACGAGGAATATGAAGAGAAGATCATGGGCATCGGCACCATCGAGGTGCTGCAGGACGGCTTCGGCTTCCTGCGCAGCCCCGAGGCGAATTACCTCGCCGGGCCGGACGATATCTACGTCTCGCCCAACCAGGTCCGCCGCTGGGGCCTGCGCACCGGCGACACGGTCGAAGGCGAGATCCGCGCGCCCCGCGACGGGGAGCGCTATTTCGCGCTGACCAGCCTCGCCAAGGTCAATTTCGACGATCCCGATGCGGTCCGCCTGCGCACCAATTTCGACAATCTGACCCCGCTCTATCCCGACCAGAAGCTGAGCCTCGACAGCCTCGATCCGACGGTCAAGGACAAGAGCGCGCGGGTGATCGACATCATCGCCCCGCAGGGCAAGGGCCAGCGCGCGCTGATCGTCGCCCCGCCGCGCACCGGCAAGACCGTGCTGCTGCAGAACATCGCCAAGGCGATCACCGACAACCACCCCGAGGTGTTCCTGATCGTCCTCTTGGTCGACGAGCGCCCCGAGGAAGTCACCGACATGCAGCGCTCGGTGAAGGGCGAGGTCATCTCCTCGACCTTCGACGAGCCGGCAGGCCGCCACGTGCAGGTCGCGGAAATGGTGATCGAGAAGGCCAAGCGCCTCGTCGAGCACAAGCATGACGTGGTGATCCTGCTCGACTCGATCACCCGCCTCGGCCGCGCCTACAACACCGTGGTGCCGTCCTCGGGCAAGGTGCTGACCGGCGGTGTCGACGCCAACGCCCTCCAGCGCCCCAAGCGCTTCTTCGGCGCCGCGCGCAACATCGAGGAAGGGGGCTCGCTCTCGATCATCGCCACCGCGCTGATCGACACCGGCAGCCGCATGGACGAAGTCATCTTCGAAGAGTTCAAGGGCACCGGCAACTCGGAAATCGTGCTCGACCGCAAGGTCTCCGACAAGCGCATCTTCCCCGCGCTCGATGTCGGCAAGTCCGGCACCCGCAAGGAAGAGCTGCTGGTGGCCAAGGACAACCTTTCGAAGATGTGGGTGCTGCGCCGCATCCTGATGCAGATGGGCACCGTAGACGCGATGGAATTCCTGCTCGACAAGATGAAGGATTCCAAGACCAACGAAGATTTCTTCGCGACGATGAACCAGTAAGGGAAACGGGACGCATCAACGGGCCGGGGGATCGGGCCGAAGACGGACGGACGGGAATACGTGCTCAGCCAGTATCTCTACATCAGCACCGCGCCGACCCTGGGGCGCGAGGAGGTCGACGCCATCCTTGCCGCGAGCGCGCGCAACAATCCGGCGCGCGGGATCACCGGGCTGCTGCTGTTCAACGGCCGCAACTTCCTGCAACTGCTCGAAGGCGAGGAGGGCGAGGTCGCGGCGCTGATGGACACCATCACCGCCGACCCGCGCCACAGCGGCGTTTCGGTGCTCGACCGCCGCGGGATCACGGCACGCGCCTGTCCCGACTGGGCGATGAAGCGCGTGCTGATCGCCGAGAGCATCGAGCACCGCCGCGACATGCTCGAGCGCGATTTGCCGCAGGGGCTCGACCCCGAGGTGCGCAAGATGATCGTCAATTTCGCGGTGCTGAACTAGGGCGAAACCCGTAGCCGGGCGCAAACCGCTGGCAGGTGCGGGCGGGGTAGTCCCTTCCTCCGTTCAATCCGGGGGAGCGCCATGCGTCGCATCATCTATCGCAGCATCGCCGCGCCGGGTCTCGACCGGGTCGAGATGTTCCGGCTGGTCTATCACGCCCGCGTTTCGAACGAGGCCAACGGACTGTCGGGCGTACTGCTCCAGGCCGGGGCGCACCTGCTCCAGATCCTCGAGGGGCCGACCTGGAAGCTGTTCGCCACCTTCGAGACGATCCGCCGCGATCCGCGCCATACGGGCGTCGAGGTGATGTTCGAACGCTCGATCCCCGAGGCGACCTTTCCGCACTGGCCGATGCGCTATTTCGACGACAACCGCATCGGCAAGACACTTGCGCTGATGCACGCCGAAGCCGGGGAGCGGCTGTGTCCCGCGATCGAGGAGGCGGTGCGCGATGTCTTCGTCGCGGGCTTCGCCGCGCATGAGACGGTCACGCCTTTGCCGCCGCAAGCTGGGCACCCATCGTTTCCCAGACCTTGTTGATCGCCTTCAACGGCCGAACCATCACCTTGAAATCGCTGATCTTTCCCTCAGCGTTGAAGCGGATGATGTCGACTCCGTTGATGGCGATCCCGTCCAGCTCGGTGACGAATTCGAGCATCATCTCGTCCCCGTCGACCAGCTCGCGGACATAGTGGAACTTGTCGTTCCCCAGCACATGGCTGGCGGCGACGAGGTAGGCCATGACGATCGGCTTGCCGGCCTGCGGCGTGTGCACCACCGGCGAATGGAACACCGCGTCATCGGCCAGCAGATCGGCAAGCAGCGCAGGGTCGCTGCCGTGCTCCATATAGGCGTGCCATTTCGCCAGGCCTGCCTGTGCGTTCCCCATCATTCCCTCCCTCACTTGGCGCCCGGCCAGCCGAGCAGATCATCCCCGCTGGGCGAGTCCTCCAGCCTAAGCGGCGGGCTCGGCTTCTTGCGTTTCCTCTCGCCGACCTTGTCATAGGCCGCGTCGTCCGATCCCTTGCGCAGCCGCAGGGTGCGGGTGACGAGATCGCGGGTCAACAGGTCCCAGCTCGCCTCCTTGCCGGGCGGGGTGCTTCACCCGAGATGCTCGGCAAAGAACGCTGCCGTCCTCCCGTCGGCGAGGTTGGCGGCTTCCTCGTTGCGGCGCTTGCCGTGTTCGGTGGCGAAGCCGTGGTCGAGGCCCTCGTAATCGTGGAGCGTCACCTTGGGGTGATCGTCGAGGCCTTCGTGCATCGCCGCCTGTGTTTCACGTGAAACAAAACCGTCCTCGGTCGGGATGTGCAGCATCAGCGGGTGGGCGATCGCGTGCTTCTCGTGGAGCAGCCCGTCGATGCCCACGCCGTAGTATCCCACCGAAGCGTCGATGTCCGTGCGCGCCGCGGTCATGTAGGCGAGCCGTCCGCCGAGGCAGTAGCCGACGCAGCCGACCTTCGCGACGCGCAGCGTGCGGCGGATGTGGTGGATGGTCGCCTCGATGTCGCGGATGCCTGCGTCCTGGTCGAAGTCCCCGAACAGCCCGAGCGCGCGCTGGAACTCGGGCTCTACATCGGGGTCGAGCTCGATGCCCGGCGCGATCCGCCAGAACAGATCGGGCGCGACCGCGAGGTAGCCCTCGGCCGCGAGCTTGTCGCACTTCTGGCGGATGCCGGGGTTCACCCCGAAGATCTCCTGAATGACGATGATCGCAGCGCGCGGCTGGCCCTCGGGCTTGGCGACATAGGCGCCGAAGGTCGCATCACCTTCGAGGGTCGGGATCGTTTCGTTGAGGCTCATGGGGGTCTCTCCTTGGTCGGCTCAGGTCTATCTCTTGCCTTGTCAGCGTGCCAAGCCCAAATGAAGGCGGGATGACGCAAAGGAGAGCGGGGCCATGAAGATCACCATCGAAATCGACTGCACCCCCGAAGAGGCGCGCAGCTTCATGGGCCTGCCCGATGTGAGCGCGGCCAACAATGTCTATGTCGAGAACCTGACCAAGGCGATGCAGGGGGTCTCGAGCCCCGACCAGCTCCAGCAATATGCCTCCGCGCTGGCACCGATGGGGCAGATGGGGATGAAGCTGTTTCAGAACTTCGTCGAGGGTTCGATGAAGGCGGCCGCGGGCGCGACGGGGTCGAAGAAGTCTTCCGACTGAGCCTGTGAGTTCCGCCGACACGATCTTCGCGCTCTCGAGCGGCGCGCCGCCGGCGGGCGTCGGCGTGATCCGCGTCTCGGGCCCTGCGGCGCGGGAGGCCTTGCTGGCCTTGGCGGGGCGGGTGCCCGAGCCGCGGCGGGCGTCGCTGGCGCGCTTGCGTGATGCGGAGGGCGCGCTGCTCGATGAGGCGCTGGTGCTGTGGTTCCCCGGGCCGAACACCGCGACGGGCGAGGATCTCGCCGAATTCCACTGTCACGGCGGCCGCGCGGTGATTGCGGCGGTGGAGGGGGCGCTCGCTGCACTTCGCGGGGTCCGTCGCGCCGAGCCGGGAGAGTTCACCCGCCGCGCCTTTGCCAATGGCCGGATCGACCTCGCCGAGGCCGAAGGGCTGGCCGACCTGCTCTCCGCCGAGACCGAGTTGCAGCGCGCCGCCGCGCTGGCGAACGCGGGCGGGGCGCTGTCGCGGCAGGTCGAGGGATGGCGCGAGCGGGTGCTGGGGTTGTCGGCCGAGGTCGAGGGCGTGCTCGATTTCTCGGACGAGGAAGACAGCGCCGATCTCCCTGAATGTTTCACGTGGAACATTGGCGCGCTCGGACGGGAGCTGGCCGAGTGGCTGGCGCGCCCGCGTTCCGAGCGACTGGGGGAGGGGTTCCGGGTGGTGCTCGCCGGGCCGCCCAATGCGGGCAAGTCCACGCTGTTCAACGCGCTGGTCGAAAGCGAGGCCGCGATCACCTCGCCGATCGCGGGCACCACCCGCGACGTGATCGAGCGCAGCGTCGCCATCGCCGGCGTGCCCTTTACCTTCGTCGACACCGCAGGCCTGCGCGCGCAGGCTGAAGCCGAGGCCATCGAGGCCATCGGCATCGCCCGTGCCGAAGCTGAACTGGTGCGCGCCGATCTGGTGTTGTGGCTCGGGCCGGCGGGCGAAGGGCCGGAAGGCGCGTGGGAGATCGCCGCCCAGGCCGACCGCGAAGGCTTCGCAACGAAGCCGGGCGCGCGCTTCACCTTGTCAGCGGTGACGGGCGCGGGGGTGGCGGCGCTCAAGGCCGCGCTGGTGGAAGCCGCGCGCGCGGCGCTCCCTAAGCCGGGCGAGGCGGCGCTCAACGCTCGCCAGCACGCGCGGCTCGCGGAAGCGGAGGAGGCCTTGCGCGCTGCGAAGGGCCTCTCCGATCCGCTGCTCGTGGCCGAGGAACTGCGCCGCACGCGCCTCGCCTTCGACCGGCTGATCGGGCGGGCGACCACTGAAGACATGCTCGACACGCTGTTCGGACGCTTCTGCATCGGGAAGTGATCCGGTCGAGAATGTTTCACGTGAAACATTGGAAGCACGCCTCCCGGGATCAACCAGAATGTTTCACGTGAAACATTGGCGGCGATTCCGGGCCTCAATGTTTCACGTGAAACATTCTTGGCCCATGTCCACTCACGCGAATGATCTTTGACGATCGCGCCTGCGCGTCCTATCTGCCCGCCCATGCATAGCTTCGATGTCCTCGTCATCGGCGGCGGTCACGCCGGGGTGGAGGCTGCCTGCGCGGCGGCGCGGATGGGCGCGCGCACGGCGCTCGTCAGCTTCGACCTCGCCGCCATCGGCGCGATGAGCTGCAATCCTGCGATCGGGGGTCTCGGCAAGGGGCACCTCGTGCGCGAGGTCGACGCGCTCGACGGGGTGATCGGCCGCGCGGCGGATGCGGGGGCGATCCACTACCGGATGCTCAACCGCTCCAAGGGTAGCGCTGTCTGGGGCCCGCGCGTGCAGGCCGACCGGGTGCGCTTCAAGGCGGCCGTGCAGGCGGCGGTGCGGGCGCAGCCGAACCTCACGCTGGTGCAGGGCGAAGCCGCCGCGCTGATGCTCGAAGGCGGGCGCGTCGCAGGGCTTGAGCTGGCGGACGGCACAATGTTTCACGTGAAACATTTGGTGCTCTGCACCGGCACCTTCCTCGGCGGCATCCTGTTCCGCGGCGAGGAGCGCTTCGAGGGCGGGCGCATCGGCGAAAACGCCGCGCATCGCCTCGCCCAGCAATTGCGCGCGGCCGAGCTGCCGATGGCGCGCCTGAAGACCGGGACGCCGCCGCGGCTCGACGGGCGGACCATCGACTGGGCGGTGCTCGAGGAGCAGCCTTCGGATGGCGAGGCCTGGACCATGTCCCCGCTCACCCCGCGCCGCATCAACCCGCAGGTGTTCTGCGCGATTACCCGCACCACCCAGGCCGGGCACGATGCGATCCGCGCCAATCTCCACCGCTCGCCGCTGTTCTCGGGCGCGATTGCGGCGGCGGGGCCGCGCTATTGCCCCTCGATCGAGGACAAGATCCACCGCTTCGGCGACCGTGAGGGGCACCAGGTGTTCCTCGAGCCCGAGGGGCTGGATAGCCATCTCGTCTATCCCAACGGCATCAGCACCTCGCTCCCGGTCGACGTGCAGCAGGAGGTGGTGCGCACCATGCCCGGGTGCGGGCGCGCGCAGATCGTGCAGCCGGGCTATGCGGTGGAATACGACCATATCGACCCGCGCGCGCTGACGCCGGACTTGCAGGTGCGGGCGATCCCCGGGCTCTATTGCGCCGGGCAGATCAACGGCACGACCGGCTACGAGGAGGCCGCCGCGCAGGGGCTGGTTGCGGGTCTGCAAGCGGCGGCGGCGGCGCTCGGCAAGGCGGCGCCCCGGCTCGACCGCGCCAATTCCTATATCGCGGTTATGGTCGACGACCTCACCTTGCAGGGGGTCTCCGAGCCCTACCGCATGCTCACCGCGCGCGCGGAGTATCGCCTGCGGCTGCGCGCCAACAATGCCGCTACGCGGCTCACCGGCCTCGGGATCGAGGCCGGGTGCGTGGGCGAGGAGCGCCGCCTCTGGTGGGAGCGGCGCGAGGCCACGCGCGAAATGTTTCACGTGAAACATTCCGAACGCATCCACGCCCGCGACCTCGCCGAGGCGGGCCTGCCGGTGCGGCGCGATCACGGCGAGAAGACCATCGCCGAGTGGCTGCGCTATGACGGCGTCACCCCCGCGGCGCTCGCGCCTTGGCTGGGCGACATCACCGCGCTCGACCCGCTGCTCGCCGAGGAGATGGCGGAGGACGCGGCTTACGCCCCCTATCTCGCCCGGCAGGATGCCGAGCTGCGCGATCTGCGTGCGAGCGAGGCGCTGCCGCTGCCTGCGGACTTCCCCTATGCCGAGGTGCCCGGGCTCTCGAACGAGATGATCGAGCGGCTGACCCGGGCAGCGCCGGGGACGCTGGCGGCGGCGGGCCGCGTGCCGGGTGTCACCCCGGCGGCGCTCTCGGCGCTGCTGGTTCATGCGCGGCGCAGGCAGGCGGCATGATCGTCACCGAAGAGCAGGCGCGCGCCTACGTCGCCGGGCTCACCGATGCGGCGGGCATGGCGCGGCTCGAGGCCTTTGCCGCGCTGGTGCTCGAGGAGAACCAGCGCCAGAACCTCATCGCCCGGGCGACCGAGCCGCACCTCTGGCAGCGCCATATCGCCGACTCCGCGCAGTTGATCGAAAATGTTTCACGTGAAACATTCGGAGCCAATGCGGGCGGGCCGTGGCTCGATCTCGGCAGCGGCCCCGGCTTTCCCGGCCTGGTGATTGCCGCTCTCAACCCCAACATGCCCGTGGTGCTGGTCGAATCCCGCGCACGCCGCGTGGAGTTCCTCGAGCGCGCCGTGGCCGCACTCGCGCTTCCCAAATGCCGGGTCGAGGGCCAAAGGCTCGAGCGCGTCGCGCCCTTTCCCGCCCGCGCCATTTCGGCACGCGCCTTCGCGCCTCTCCCCAGACTTCTCGAGCTATCCGCACCCTTCTCCACAAGGGCCACCCGCTACGTGTTGCCCAAGGGGCGCTCGGCGGCGCAGGAGTTGGAGGCGCTCAAGCCTTCGATTCGGGCAATGTTTCACGTGAAACATTCCTTGACCGATCCCGAAGCCGGGATCATCGTGAAGGTCTGAGGCGGATTTCAGCGCGGATCGGCGCGAACAGGACAGGATTTTCCATGCTCACGATCGCGATTGCCAATCAGAAGGGCGGTGTGGGCAAGACCACCACCGCGATCAACATCGCCACCGCGATGGCCGCGACCGGATGGCGCACGCTGCTGATCGACCTCGATCCGCAGGGCAATGCCTCGACCGGGCTGGGCGTCCATTCCTCCGCGCGCGAGGTTTCCAGCTATGACCTGCTGGTCGACGAGGTCGCGCTCGCCTCGGCGATCGTGCCGAGCGCGATTCCGCGGCTCGACATCGTCCCGGCCACGGTCGACCTGTCGGGGGCCGAGGTCGAGCTGGTCGCGGTCGAAGGCCGCACCCACCGGCTCGACAAGGCGCTCATCGGGCACAAGGGCCACGACATCTGCTTCATCGACTGTCCGCCCTCACTGGGCCTGCTGACGCTGAACGCGCTGTGCGCGGCCGATACGCTGCTGGTGCCGCTGCAATGCGAGTTCTTCGCGCTGGAGGGGCTCTCGCAGCTGCTCCAGACGGTCGACCAGGTGCAGCAGCGCTTCAACCCCGATCTCGGCATCATCGGCGTTGCGCTGACCATGTATGACCGGCGCAACCGGCTGACCGACCAGGTCTCGGAAGACGTACGCGATTGCCTCGGCAAGCTGGTGTTCGAGACGGTGATCCCGCGCAACGTGCGCCTCTCCGAGGCGCCGAGCCACGGGCTCCCTGCGCTGATCTACGACCAGCACTGCACCGGCAGCCGCGCCTACATGGCGCTGGCGCGCGAGCTGATCGGGCGATTTCCGGCAGAAAGACAGGCGGCATGAGCAAGAATAGTGATGCAGTTACAATAGTTTCCGTTGCTCGGGCGAACATGGAAAGGCCGCGTCGATTGGGCAAGGGACTGGGTGCGCTGCTGGGGGAAACCCGGCGCGAGGAGCCGCTGGTGCGCCGCGAGGACCTCGCTGCCGTGGCCGAGACCCCGCTCCCGGGTGCCTCGCCGCTGCGGATGCTGCCGCTCGCCAGCATCAAGCCACTGCCCGGCAACCCGCGCAAGGTGTTCGACGAGGCCGCGCTCGACGAACTGGCCGCCTCGATCGCCGCGCGCGGCGTGATCCAGCCGATCATCGTCCGTCCGCACCCCAATGGCGAGGGCTACCAGCTGGTCGCGGGCGAGCGCCGCTGGCGCGCGGCGCAGAAGGCGCGGCTGCACGAGATCCCGGCGCTGGTGCGCGAGCTCTCGGACCGCGAGGTCATGGCGCTGGCGCTGATCGAGAACCTGCAGCGCGAGGATCTCAACCCGGTCGAGGAAGCGCGTGCCTATCACCGCCTCTCCGAAGACGAGGGGATGATCCAGGTCGACATCGCCAAGATGGTCGAAAAGTCGCGCAGCCATGTCGCCAACATGATGCGGCTGGTGACGCTGCCCGATGACGTGCTCGACCTGATCCAGGAGGGCAAGCTCACCATGGGCCATGCCCGCGCGCTGATCGGGCGCGACGATGCGCGCGAGCTCGCCGCGATCGCGGTGGCCGAGGGGCTTTCGGTGCGCGACATCGAGACGCTGACCAAGAAACCGGCCAAGCGCCCGGAGCCCGGCCCGGCCGAGCCGCCCTATCTCACCGCCGAGAATGCCGACATCGTCGCGGTGCAGCAGCATCTCGAGGAGTTCCTCGGCCTGACGGTCAAGATCAAGCCCGAGGTCGATCCGCGCAAGGGCACGATCACGATCCGCTACACCACGCTCGACCAGCTCGACCTGCTGTGCCAGCGGCTGACGGGCGGAGAGATCTAAAGCCGCTCACCCACAGCACGAAGAAGCCCCGCAAGGTCGCCTGGCCTTGCGGGGCTTCTTGTTGTGCCCCCCGAGGGGAAATCACGCCAGGTTCAGCGCTGGCGGGTCATCTTCCTGGTCGGGCGCGGGCCGGGCACGCGCTCGGTGATGACGCGGGTCGCGCCGGGGACGGTGTAGCTCTCCTCGCGGGTGGTCTCGCGCACCACCACCTGCTGCTGTACCTCGGTGCGCACTGGCACCAGCACCACCTGCGGGGGTGGGGCATAGGTGTAGCCGTAGGCATAGCCCTGCGGATAGGCATAGCCGTAAGCCTGGCCGTAGTCATAGCCCGGATAGGCGATGGTGCGGCTGGCGATCCGCGGCGCCGGCGCGCCATAGGCCGAAAGGTAGCTGTCGAGCGCGGCCTCGCAGTCGTAGAGGTTCTTCTTCCTGTCGCCGTCGAACAGGCTGCCGATGAGGCCGCCGATCAGCCCGCCGCCGCCCACGCCGAGCACCGTGCCGAGCACGCGGTCCCCCGCGCCGGCGATCTCGTAACCAATGATACCCCCGCCGATCGCGCCGAGCAGCCCGCCGATGATCAGGCCGGTGTTGTCGCGGTTCTGCCCGCGGGTGCGGCGGCGACACTCGTCGATCCACTGCTGGCGCTCGAACACGGCGGGCGCGGCGGCATAGCCGGGCGCGGGGACATAGGCGGTGCCGGGATAGTTCGGGACATAGCCCTGCTGCGGCGCATAATATTGCGGGGCCGGCAACGCGGCGCCCGGGGCGTTGATGTAGCGGGTGCGGGTGATGGTCTCGACCCCGTCGACCACCGTCACCGTCTCGGAGACCGATACGGGGGCAGGAGTGGGCGCGCTGCGCAGGTCGGCGGGGAGCTCGCGCACTTCGTCCTTGCTCATCGGGGCGAGCGGCGGAAGCTCGCTGTAATCCTGCGCCTGCGCGGCGGCCGGCAAGGCCAGCAGCGCCAGAGCGGCGAGCGGAAGGGTCGAAACAGTCTTGCGCATGGGCGAATCCCCCTGAGTCAGCCAGATCGGCTGATGGTTAGCAAAAGACTAACACTGTCAGCGGCGTGCGCCCAAGCAGGGCGTGGCTCATGTCCCGATTCGGGAAGGATCGGAGGCGGCGCTCAGATCCGGGCCGAGAGCATTGCCGCGAGCGCCTCGATCCCCATGGCATCGGCCTCGGAGAAGCGCGCTGGCGTGGGGCTGTCGAGGTCGATCACCGCGATCACCCGCCCATCGCGCAGCACCGGCACCACCAGCTCGCTCGCGCTGGCGGCGTCGCAGGCGATATGGCCGGGGAAGGCATGGACGTCGGCGACCAGCTGGCTCGCCCCGCTCGCCGCCGCCGCGCCGCATACCCCGGTGCCGAAGGGGATGCGGATGCAGGCCGGGCGGCCCACGAAGGGCCCGAGCACCAGCTCCTCGTCGCCGCCGGACTTGGCGGGCGCGACCCGGTAGAACCCCGCCCAGTTCAAATCCGGGAGGAATTCCCACAGGAGCGCCGCGACATTGGCCATGTTCGCGACTTCGTCCGGCTCGCCAGCGGTCAGCGCATCGGCGGCGGCGAGGAGTTCGCGGTAGAGCTCTTCCGCAGCGAGCGGCTCGGCGGGCTTGAAATCATACATCGTGGACCGGTTCTTTCATCGCTTGCCGGTTGCCGCAGAGGCCAGCCGGCTTTATCTCCTGCCACATGGCCACTTTCCGCAAAATCGCAATCGCTCTTGCCGTCTTCGTCATCGTTGCCGGGGTCGGGTTCTGGTTCGTCACCCGCGGCGACACTGCCGATCTCAGCGTCGAGGAGGTCGCAGGGCTCGATCCGGTGCTGCAGGAGGCCGACGCCGAGACCTTTCCGACGGTGCAGGTCGCCGAGCCGGTGGGCTGGGCCGCGGGCGAGGCGCCGACCCCGGCCGAGGGGCTGGAAGTCGTCCGCTTTGCCGAGGGGCTCGATCATCCGCGCACGCTCTACACCCTGCCCAACGGCGATGTGCTCGTCTCGCTGACCCGCGCACCCGAGGTCAAAAGTGAGGGCGGCGGGATCATGGACGCGGTCAAGGGCTGGGTCGCAGACATGCTGCTGACCAAGGCGGGCGCGACCGGGACGTCGCCCAACCAGATCGTGCTGCTGCGCGATGCCGACGGCAATGGCAGCGCCGAAACCCGCAAGGTGATCGCGTCCGAAGGCCTCGATTCGCCCTCGGGCCTCGCCTGGGCCGATGGCACGCTCTATGTCGGCAACCACAACGCCGTGCTCGCCTTCCCCTATGCGCTGGGGGCGGACGCGGTGAGCGGGCCGGGGCGCAAGGTGATGGACCTCGCCCCGGGCGGCGGGCACTGGATGCGCAACTTGAAGCTCTCGCCCGATGGCAAGCAGCTCTATGTCGCGGTCGGCTCGGTCAGCAATATCGGCGAGAGCGGCATGAAGGTCGAGGAAGGCCGCGCGCTGATCTGGGAATATGACTTCGCGACCAAGCGCCAGCGCCAGTTCGCGGCGGGCCTGCGCAACCCCAACGGGCTCGATTTCTCGCCCTGGAGCGGCGAGCTGTGGACCACCGTGAACGAGCGCGACATGCTCGGCAGCGACCTCGTGCCGGATTACCTCACCAACGTGCCGGTGGGCGCGCAATATGGCTGGCCCTGGGTCTATTACCGCACCAACCGCGACCGCCGGGTCGACGCGCCCATGCCGCGCTTCCTGATGGAGTATGTGAGGAAGCCCGAGTATGCGCTCGGGCCGCACGTCGCGGCGCTCGGGATGGTGTTTTCGAAGGAGGGCGACCGGATGGGGACGGGCTTTGCCGGCGGGGCCTTCATTGCACGACACGGTTCGTGGAACCGCAAGCCGCCCTCGGGCTATGACGTGGTGTTCGTCGACTTCGACGCGCGCGGCAATCCGGTCGGCAAGCCCAAGCCGGTGCTGACCGGCTTCCTCAAGGACGACGGCACCACCCGCGGCCGCCCGACCTGGGTGACGTGGGCGGGCGACGGTTCGCTGCTGGTGTCGGACGACACGGCGGGGATCATCTGGCGCGTCCGCTCGCCCACGTCACCC
>NZ_LSJS01000181.1 GCF_001557325.1 Erythrobacter donghaensis | reverse complement strand
CTTCCCGATACGTGGCGGATCCTCGGGCCGCCCGAGGATCCGCCACGTATCGGGAAGCGCGGGATCGATCAGCAGCACCGGCGCGCCGAGTTTCAGCGCCTGAGCGACGGTGTGGCCGGTGCCCCCGGGGAGGTTGGCGACCTTGCCGTCCCACACCGCGACCACGAGGTCGGTGTGCTCGATCATCACCCGCCCGGCAAGCGCGACCTGGTCCGAGGTCAGCGTCTCGAAGGCGCGCGCGGCGGCGCGGTCTTCGGGATCGGCGAGGCTCCGACGCCACAGCGTCTCGATCTCGGCATCGCGGTCGGCCAGTTCGAACATCCGTGCGCGCGCGGTGATGCTGCGGATCGCAGCGGCCTTCGCCTCGACCGCGGCATTGCCTGCGGGCCGCCCGGCGAGCAGCGCGTCGACATCCGCGAGCGTTTCGGGGTGCGCATTGATCGCGCAGTTGAGCGCGGCGCCGAAGGGCAGCGGCACGGCAAGATCCCAGCCCCGCGCAAGGGCAAGCTCGCCAGCGACCTGATCCGTGCCGTCGACCAGCAGGCTGTGCAGCCGCACCGGCCCGCGCTCCCCCGGCAGCCCGGCGCAGATCGCGTCGATCCGCGCAAACAGCGCCTCGAGCGCGGCGGCGATCGCGGCGGCGTGGGCGGAATAAGCAGGGTTGGTGGCGCGGTGGCCGGTGACCCCGAGCGCCAGATGCGGCCGCCAGCTGTCACGGATCGGCGCGGGCAGGCTGGCTGTCTTCGGCACTGGCGCGGGCCCCCTGTTGCTCCCCGGGCCCGTGCCGGACGGCGGCGAGCCTTGCACGCGTGCTTAATCGCACCCCCCGCCCGCTTACAAGCGCGAAGCGCTTGCCGCGGCGCGGTTTGACGCAGGCAGGCCGACAGCGCATAATTCCGGCCGGGTTGCGCGGGGGAAATCGCGATGGTGCGCGGCAAGGTGATGATCCGGCTTGCGATCATGGTCGCGCTGGTGCTCGGCACGCCCCGGCTCGCCGCGCAGGACGAGGGGGAGGGCGGCCCGTCCGCCGCTCCCGAAGCCGAAGCGCCCTACCCCGCCGATCCCGGCAGAGAGGGGCGCGCGCGCTTCATCGACCGGTTCGGCCCCGAAATCGCCGAGGCCGATTACGATCCGCCCGCCGCCGAGGCTGCCTGCAAGGCGGGAGTGGTGGAGGCCTGCACCGACCTCGGGGTCGCCTATCGCTGGGGCGATGTGGTGGATCGCAACCGACCCGTGGCCGAAGTGATCCTGCGCAAGGCTTGCGCGGCGGCCGATGCGCGCGCCTGCGCGGTGCTGGGCGATCTGCTCGGCACGCATGGCGATCCGGCCCGCCGCGCCGAGCAGCCGGCGCTGTTCGCGCGCGCCTGCACGCTCGGCCTTGCGGCCGCCTGCGCGGATGGCTCGGGCGCAACGCCCGCCGCGATCGAGAGGCGCTACCGCGCGGCCTGCGACAGCGGCGGGATCCCGGCCTGCCGGGCGCTCGGCGAGAGGCTGATCGGCGAGACCCGCAGCGCGCGTGATCGCGGCGAGGGGATCGCCCTGCTGGGCGGATTGTGCCGCAACGGGGACACGCAGGCCTGTTCGCGCGCACAGGCCTATTGGCGCGGGCTGGACGCGCCAGGCAGCGCGCAGGCCGCCAACGCCTTCGCCGCACTCGGCTGCGAGGCGGGAGATGCGGCGGCCTGCACGCTGCTCGGCAATGCCGCGCTCGGCCAAGGCCCGGTGGCGCGGGCTGCGGCGCTCTTGCGGTTCGAGCAGGCCTGCGCGCGCGACGCGACGCGTTGCACGGGGCTGGAGCACGTCCGCGACGAGCCGGCGCTGGCGGCGCGCTGCACGGCCGGCGATCAGGCCGCTTGCCTGGGCCACGGCCTGATCCTCGCGCGCACCGACACCGCCTTGCGCGATGCGGCGCGCGGCGCAGCGCTGGTGATCGCGGCTTGCGAGGCGGGCACGCCCGGCGCGTGCCATCCGGCGGGCGAGTTGCTCCTCTATGGCGATGCCGAGCCCGATCGCGGTGCGGCCACCGGGCGGGCCGAGGCGCTGCTGACGCGCGGCTGCGATGCCGCCGAGCAGGCGGCGTGCGAACTGCTCGCCGATCAGCTGGCGGTCGGCAACTGGCTCGCGCGGGACATCGATCGGGCCACCACCCTCTACCTCGCGCTGTGCGACGCCGGGCGCGACGCGGCCTGCCAGTGGCTGGTCAACGCCAACCACCCCGCAGCGCCGCTCCCGCCCGCCGAGGGCATCATGCCGCCGCTGCTGACCGAGGCGGACGTCGCCGAGGCCGCGCGCCGCGAAGCCGAGGAGCGCACCCGCGCGGCGCGCCGGCGGGCGATCCGGCAGTGCGCCCCGAACGAGGTGGTCTGGGAAGGCGTCACCTACCGCGACAAGACCTGCATCCTCGTGCTGCGGGCGATCGGCGGCTTCACCGTCAACCGGGTCGATCTCGCCCCGTTCCAGGCCTTGCTGTGGCGCCCGCCGGTGCTCGGCCGGCAGAGGGTCGGCTTTCGCACCGCCTGCGGCGGGTCGGTGGTCGCGACCGGCTGGATCATCACCGCCGCGCATTGCACCTATGACCAGGGCTACCGGATCGAGGAGCAGGATTATCGCATCCGGCTTGGCGTGATCCGGCCCGAGGCGCCCGAGGGCAACAGCTACCCGATCCTGAGGGTGATCCGGCACCCGAACTTCTCGCCCAGGACCTACCAGTTCGACATCGCGCTGGTGCAGTACGATCCTGCGCGCGGCACGAGGGGCGATTTCGCTTTCGGCGCGCGGCGGATCGCGGTCGACACGCGCTCGCTGACCCAGCGGCCGGTGCGCCCCCGTGCGCCGGTGTTCGCCTTCGGCTGGGGACGGCAGTCGCTCGATGACCCGACCCCGGCCCGGATCCTCCAGGGCGTCAAGCTCGAGCTGGAGGATGCCGCCGCCTGCACCAAGCGCACCGCCTATCGCGACTGGCGCAAGGATTCGGTGCTGTGCGCGATGGGAGCGCAGCGCGAACAGGCCTGCACCGGCGACAGCGGCGGGCCGCTCGTGACCTACGAGGACCAGCGCGGCGTGCCGACGCTGATCGGGGTGGTCAGCAGCGGGGAGAAATGCAGCACCACCGGCGTGCCGAGCCGCTATATCCGCATCGGCCACCCGGCGGTGCAGGACTGGCTGGCGCAGAACCTGCCGGGCTTCCGCCGCCCCGCCGCATCGGCAAACTCGGCGCGCTGACGGGCAGGCGGAAACCCCGCGCCGACGAGGCCGCCGGGTGGCGTCCTCCCCCGCGCGGGGCCGGAACTCGCGTCGATCTACTCGGCAGGCGCTTCCGGGGCGGCCTGGCCCGGGCCGATCGGGTTGGCGGTGCCATCCTGACCCTCGGCCGCCATCGCCGCTTCGTCGGCCATCGCGTCGGTCGCCTCGGCAACCGGCGTCTCGGCAGGCGCCATCATTTCCTCCTTGGCGGTGGGCTCGGCCGCCGGGGCCGCCTCGTCCTGCTTGCCGCACGACGACAAAGCCAGCGCCGCGCCAGCAAGGCCTGCGAACGTCACGATCTTGTTCATGGTATCATCCCCCTCAAGCCGCCCCCGATCGGGCGGCGGGAAAAGGGCTATCATGACCCGAGGCGCGAAAGCAAATCCTTGAACCGCGCCTCCCCGCGCAGCGGATCAAGCAGCGGATCGTTGCGCAGCCACAGGAGGCCGGGATCGCGCGCAGCATAGGCCGTATCGAGCAGAGCCATCGCCGCCTGGATGTTCCCGCGCTGCGCCTCGACCTCGGCCTGCTGATAGTGGCTGTCGGGATAATCGCCCCTGAGCCTGGCGAAGGCGGCATCGGCGCCTGCGGCATCGCCCAGCTTGAACCTGGCCGCCGCACCCGCGGTGAGCGCGAAGACCTCGCCCGCCTCGGCCTCGGCCGCCTTGAGCGCGCCCGCCGCATCGCCCTGCATCAGCCGCGCCACCGCGATCCCGAACTGCGCGCTGGCAAGGCTGGGGTTGAGCGCCAGCCCGCGCTCCATCCGGCGCACCACGGCGGGGTAATCGCGTGCGAACAGAGCGACAAAGCTCGCCGATCGGAACGCGCGGGCGTTCAACGGATCGAGCTCCAGGACCTTGTCGATCATCCGCTGGGCCCGCGCGATATCGGCGCCATAGGCATGAAAGCTCGCCGCGGCCCGCAGCACATCGGCATCGCCCGCCGCCAGCTCTTCGGCCGCGCGGTAGTGCGGCGTCGCTCCGGCACGGTCGAGCCGCCCGTTGGCGAGCGCGAAGCCGAGCGCGAGGTGCCCCCGCGCAAGCCGCTTCTCCAGCGCGATCGCGCGCTCGGCCGCGACCACGGCGGCATCGAACAGCTGGCGCGATTGCGCCTGATCGCTCGCGACCGCGTTGGCGAGCGCGGCGAGCATCGTCGAGCGCCAGGCGTGAGCCGCGGCATAGGCCGGGTCCTCGGCGACCGCCTGTTCGAACTGGGCGAGCGCGGCGCGGTCGGTCTCCTCTCCGGCCGAGACGTCGTAGAGCGCCAGGCCGCGCAGGAACGCCTCGTAGGCGGCAACCGACTGCGTCCCGCCGATCTCGCCCTGCGCTGCTGCGGCCCGTTTGGCCTCGGCTGCGCTCGCGACCTCGGCCACCAGCGAGAGCGCGACGGTCTCGGCAATTTCGGTTTGCAGCGAGAACACATCCTCGAGCGCGCGGTCATAGGTTTCCGCCCAGCGCACCAGACCGCCCTCGATCTCGACCAGCTCGGCAGTGACCCTCAGGCGCGCATTGTCGCGCTGGACGCTGCCGCGCAGGATGCTGCCGACCCCGAGCTTGCGGCCGATCGCGAAGTCATCCTCGCCCGCGATCGCGGTGGAGGAGGTGGGGGCGGCAACCTTGAGGCGCGGATTGCGCGACAGGACGGTGCGCAATTCGCGCGCGAGACCGTCGGAGAAGAACTTCTTGTCCGGGTCGCCGGTCTCGTTGGCGAAGGGCATCACCACCATCGAGGTCGCCGCCGAGGCCGGGCTGCCGAAGAG
>NZ_LSJS01000180.1 GCF_001557325.1 Erythrobacter donghaensis | reverse complement strand
GGGATGTGCGGCTCGATCCCGCGCTCCTCGACCAGCCAGGACAGGTTCCTGGCATCTCCATACCCGGCATCGCCCACGAGCCGCTCGGGCCACAGGCCAAAGCGCTCCTGCGTCCGGTCGATCATGCGACGCTGGGCGGTCACCTCGGCCTGACGGATGGCGGTGGTCGCCTCGACATCGACGATCACCGCGTTCTGGAGATC
>NZ_LSJS01000179.1 GCF_001557325.1 Erythrobacter donghaensis | reverse complement strand
CAACGCTCTTCTCGAGTTCGCCCCAGACCTTCGCCGCCATCGATGCCGAGATCGCCCGCGGCCACCAGCTCGCCGATGCCATCGAGCGCATCGCTCATCCCAATCGCTGACACCTCTTGATCAAAGGATTCTGAAACTCATGCCTCTCCACCTCGTCACCCCGTTCGACCGGACGGATGCGCCCGAAGACGAACAGCCCCTATTCCCGTCGGTGCCGACCTGGCGCTCGCGCATCGCCGATGGCTGCTACATCGTGCTGCGCGGTAGTCTGTTTCTGGGCTCGTCCTATCTGATGGCGCTGGGCCTGCCGCTGCTCTTCTTCCTTCTTCTATCGGGCGGCAATCCCGATGCCTTCTTCGCCCATGTCGCCAATCTCGGTGATCGCTTCCTGGCGGCCGACCTCGCGCGGCGCGTGACCTTCCTCGATCAGTGCAAGTTCGTCCTGATCGGTCTCGCCACGCTCGTCGTCGTGGGGCGCATGCCGCGCTTCATCCGTGATCTCGACCGCGAACTCTCGGGAGAAAAGCTGTGAAGAACATTCTGGCAACATCAAACCTTCGCAGGCGGCTGGCATCGATCAATCTCACCGCTCTCGTGCTCGGCGTCGGCATGATCGGCCAGGTCCTGTGGGGCGTCTGGACGACCGACAAGCTGCTCACCCTGGAGAAGCGCGAGGTCGTGACGGTCCAGCTGAGCCGGATCATGGGCGACTTCATCGAGGCCGAAGCACGATCTGGTCGTCCGCCGGAAGAAACGAAGATGCGCGTCCAGGCCTACCTCAAGGCTGTGGAAGCCTCGGTGCAGCAGCTTGGCCGCGAGGGCCGGACGGTCCTCGTTGCCGAAGCCGTGGTGGCCGGGAGCACGCCGGACCTGACCGGGTCTGTGCGTGCCGACGTCGTGCGCCGCATGGGAGCCCTTCCCGATGCAGCCCGCTGATCTCTTGATCCGCTCAGCATCGGCGCGCCGGCTCGTGCTTTGGGGCGGGCTCGGTGCCGGGGCGCTGGCGCTCT
>NZ_LSJS01000178.1 GCF_001557325.1 Erythrobacter donghaensis | reverse complement strand
CGCGGTCGATGGCAGCCTCGTGCGCGCCGATGTGAACCGCCAGCATGCCGTCGATAAGGCCGATGGACTGCCCGACCCAGCCACCAGCCATGCTGTTCGCGAGTATCTGGCCGTGCTCGACGATGCCGCCTTTGGTGGGGCCACTCCGGTGCCGCCCAAGCAGTTGGCGGTGGCCGATCCGGCCGCGCGCTGGACTGCGGCAAGCCGCGAGCGCGCCTTCTTCGCCTATGCCACCAACTACCTCATCGATCTCCAGAACGCGGTGATCGTCGATGTCGAGGCGACCACCGCCATCCGTCAGG
>NZ_LSJS01000177.1 GCF_001557325.1 Erythrobacter donghaensis | reverse complement strand
GGCCCTGCACCAGCAGCTGGCGGAAACGCAGGTCGACTACCTCAAGGAGGTGATCTCCTCGCAGCACGTTTTTCTGGAAGAGGACCAGTCGCTCGAGGTGCTGCTGGTGCAGGGCCCGGCGGTGCGGCTCAAGCAGCTGTGCGACGCGCTGCGCGCGATCCGCGGCGTGCAGCAATTGCAGCTGGTCACCACCACCGCGCTGCTCCCGCCGCTCCACGAACAGGATGTTCCCCCCACCAAGGAGGCCGCTGAATGAGCGGAACCGCCGACCCCAAGGCTGCCCGCGAACACGCCCGCGCGCAAGGCGGCACGCGGGTCGAGACCATGCCGATCCTGCCCCCCGTGGCGGACGATCTGCCCGAGGGTGTTGCGGCTGACGACCTCGTCTGGGAAGAGACCGTCGCCCCCGGCGGCTACACCTCGCGCAGGCTGGCGCGCGGCACGCGGCTGCGGCTGATCGACAAGGCGGGCGATGCCTGCGCGAGCCTCAACATCTTCAACGCCGAGATGCCGACCGAGCGGCTGAACGTCGCCGACACGGTCAAGGTCCAGTGGAACGCCTATCTGGGCGCGGGCAAGCTGCTGCTCTCGGACATGGGCCGGGTGCTGATGAGCATCCTCGCGGACGGCGCAGAGACGCATGACACCTTCTGCGGCGTGTCAAATGCGGGCGGCAACCTCAGGAAATACGGGGAAGGCCGTAACTCCGGCGCTTATCCCAACGGTCGCGACCGGCTGATCCTCGGCGCGGCCAAGCACGGGCTGACGCGCCGCGATGTCCACCCGGCGGTGAGCCTGTTCAAGGGCACCCGGATCGAGGCCGACGGCGGTATTTCGCCCCTCGTCGGCCCGTTCGATGCCGGGCGCGAAGTGCTGCTGCGCGCCGAGATGGAGGTGATCGTGGTGATCGCCAACTGCCCCCACGTCCTCGACCCGCGCCCGGAATACCGCAGCACGCCGCTGCGCCTCACCGCATGGCGCGGGGCCGTTACCTCCAACGACGATCCCGTGCGCAATGCCACGCCAGAGGGCCTGCGCGCCTACCTCAACACCGAGGACTACTACCGCCGCTAACCCTTTCGATTGAAAGCAACAGCATGTCCAGCGACCCGGCCCGCTCCGGCCTCACCGGCTCCATCATCCACGACGAGATCGTGCCCGCGCGCGCGCCGTGGCTGCACCATGTGCGCAAGGGCGAGGTGCTGCGGATCGTCGATGTCGAGGGCAACCAGGCGGTCGATTTCCTGATCTATTCCGCCGCCGACGATGCCGAGCGCTACTCCGCGCAGGACACGGTCGCGGCGCAGGGCAACCTGTTCCTGCGCACCGGCACCGTGCTGCTCTCGAACGAGGGCAATGCGCTGATGACCATCGTCGACAGCGCGGTCGAGTATCACGACACGATCGGCGGGGCGTGCTCGTGTGAAAGCAACACCTTGCGCTACGGACATCACACGAGGCATCAACACGCCTGCGTCGACAATTTCCTCGAGGCAAACCTTCGCCAAGGGCGCGGCAAGCGCGACATCGTCTCCAACATCAACTTCTTCATGAACGTGCCCGTCGAGGATGACGGGACGCTCGGCATCGTCGACGGCATCTCCGCGCCCGGCCTCACGGTCGATCTCCGGGCGGAGATGGACGTGATCGTGGTCGTCTCCAACTGCCCGCAGATCAACAACCCCTGCAACGGCTTCAACCCCACGCCGGTGCGGATGATCGTGGCGGCGGGATGAGCTTCGACACCGTCCTCATCGCCAACCGGGGCGCGATCGCGACGCGGATCATCCGCACCGCGCGCGCCATGGGGCTGCGGACGGTGGCGGTCTATTCCGCGGCCGACGCAGGCTCGCTCCATGTCAGCGCGGCGGACGAGGCGGTGTGCATCGGGCCGGGCCCGGCGGCGCAGAGCTACCTCAACGTCGAGGCCATTCTCGCCGCCGCCAAGGCGACCGGGACAGGCGCGATCCACCCGGGCTATGGCTTCCTCGCCGAGAATGCGGAGTTCGCCGAAAGTTGCGCCGCCGCCGGGATCGCCTTCATCGGGCCGACGCCGGAAAACATCCGCACCTTCGGCCTCAAGCATTCCGCCCGCGCGTTGGCCGAGGCGCACGGGCTCCCGCTCGCCCCCGGCACGGGGCTCCTGACCGGCGCGGACGAGGCGGCGGCGGCGGCGGCGCGGATCGGCTATCCCGTCATCCTCAAGGCCACCGCAGGCGGCGGCGGCATCGGCATGCGCGTCTGCGAGAGCGAGGCGCAGGTGCGCGAGGGCTTCGCCGCCGTCGTCCGCCAGGGCGAGGCGAGCTTCGGCGATGCGGGTGTGTTCCTCGAACGCTACGTCCCGCGCGCGCGGCACCTCGAGGTACAGATCTTCGGCGATGGCAAGGGCCGCGTCATGGCCTTGGGCGAGCGCGACTGCTCGCTCCAGCGGCGCAACCAGAAGGTGGTGGAGGAGGCCCCCGCGCCGTGCCTCTCCGATACCAAGCGCGCCGAACTCATCGCCGCCGCCGTGCGCCTCGGCGAGGCGGCGGGATATCGCTCGGCGGGGACGGTCGAGTTCCTCTACGATGCGGCGCGCGAGGACTTCTTCTTCCTCGAGATGAACACCCGCCTCCAGGTCGAACACGGTGTCACCGAGGAGGTGACCGGGATCGATCTGGTGGAGTGGATGATCCGCGGCGCGGCGGGCGATTTCACGATGCTCGATGCGCCTGCGCCGGCAACGCGGGGGCACTCTGTGCAGGTGCGGCTCTACGCCGAAGACCCCGGACAGGACTACCGCCCGACCGTCGGCACGCTCACCAATGTCGCCTTCCCGCCGGACATCCGCGCCGAGACCTGGGTGATGGCGGGCAGCGAGGTCAGCGCCTTCTACGATCCGATGCTGGCGAAGCTCATCACGCGTGGCGAGACCCGCGAGGAGGCGATTGCCGCAATGCAGGCCGCGCTCTCAGCCTCGCGGGTTGACGGGATCGAGACCAACCTCAGATGGCTGCGAGAGGTGGTGCGGCACGAGGGCTTCACCAGCGGCAATGTCTCCACCCGGATGCTCGAGGGCGTCGCCTACCAGCGCCGCGCGATCCGCGTCATCGGCGGGGGGACGGCGACCTCGGTGCAGGACTGGCCGGGGCGGCTCGGGCTGTGGAACGTGGGCGTGCCCCCCAGCGGGCCGATGGACGACCTCTCCTTCCGCCTCGGCAACCGCATCCTCGGCAACCCCGAGGGCACGGCGGGGCTCGAAGTCACCGCCAGCGGGCCGACGCTGCTGTTCGAGGCCGACGCGACGATCTGCCTCACCGGCGCGGATTTCGGCGCGACGCTGGACGGCGTTCCCGCTCCGCGCGGCGAGGCGCTTGCGGTCAAGGCGGGCCAGACCCTCGCCATGGGCCGCGCGGGCGGCGGGGGCATGCGCGGCTATATCCTCGTCGCGGGCGGGCTCGACGTGGTGCCCTATCTCGGCAGCGCGAGCACTTTCACCCTCGGCCAGTTCGGCGGCCCCGCCGCACGCGCACTGGTGGCGGGGGATGTGCTGCACCTCAATCCTCCCCTTCAGGGGAGGGGGATCACCGAAGGTGGTGGAGGGGCGAGCGACCGCGATCCGAAAGCCAGCCTATCGGGGCAGCGCCGCTCGCCCCTCCACCCCGACCCTGCGGGTCGCGGTTCCCCTCCCCCGGTGGGGGAGGATATGCTGCGCTGGCTCGCCGATCTGCCGGTCGCCGCACTGCGGCTCGATGACGATGTGCTCACCGCGCTGCGCCGCCTCGGGATCAAGCGTCTCGGCGAACTGGCCGGGGTGAGCGGGGCGGGGGAGGAGGACCTCGCGCGCGAGGCCGCCGCGCGCGACGCGCTGCGCCGTCGCTTCCGCAATCGCCACTCGCCCGCCGCCAATCCGCTGCTGCGGCTCGACCAGCTGCTCGGGCGCGTGCCCGAACCGCTGCTGCCGGTCATCGCCCGGCCCATGCCGCTGGTCCAGCGCCGGTTGATGGAGCCGCTGCGCCACCGCACCCCGCTCGACACCGTGCTTGCCGATCTCGCCGCCGACATGGTCCGCGCGCTCGAGGCCCGCGGCGAGGGCGCGCGGCGGCTCGAACTGGCACTGTGGCGGGTCGATGGCGAGGTGCTGATGCGCCGCATCGAGCTTGCCGCCGCGACCCGTGAGGCGGCCCACATCACCCGGCTGTTTGCCGCGCGGCTCGACGATGTCGACGCCGGGTTCGGGATCGAGCTGGTGCAGCTGCGCGCCAGCTGGAGCGAGCCGCTCCACCTCGCGCAGGCCGATCTCGATGCCGCGGCCGAGGACCACGGCACGTCGCTGGCCGCCTGCATCGACCGGCTGAGCGTGCGCCTCGGCCCGCGCGCCGTCACCCGCCCGGTCGCCCGCGCCAGCCACATCCCCGAACGCGCGCAGGGCTGGCAGCCGCCGCTTGCCCCCGTCCCGCCGTCCCAGGCCGGGCTCGCCTTCCACACCCGCCCGCTCAAGCTGCTCGACCGGCCCGAGCCGATCGCGGTGCTCCATGCCGCGCCCGACGGCGTCCCCCAGCGCTTCCGCTGGCGCGGGGAGGTGCGCGAGGTGGCGCGCGCCGAGGGGCCCGAGCGGATCGCGCCCGAATGGTGGCGCGAGCGCTCGACCGTGCGCCTGCGCGACTATTACCGGATCGAGGACGCGGCCGGGCGGCGCTACTGGATCTATCGCGCGGGGCTGGCGGGCGACGGGCGCGGGGGGGTGCCCGAGTGGTTCCTGCAGGGTCTATGTGCCTGAGAGACAGGCGTTAATTCCGATTTACCGGCCTGCTTAGCATTCCTTTACCGCCATGTGCGACCATGCGCGCATGAACCTCGATTCGATCCCTCGTTCTTCCGAGCGCAAGCCGATGAGCCTGACGGTCAAGAGCCGCGTGCGCTCGCGGGTGGTGTTCGTCGATCTTGTCGATCTGTCCGAAGGCGGCTGCAAGATCCGCGCAAAGCCGGGCTTTGCCGAGGTGGGCGACCGGGTGACGATGAAGGTCAATGGCATCAACGCCCCGCTCGGGGTGATTGCCTGGGTCGAAGGGGGGATGGCCGGGGTCGCCTTCGAGGGTGCGATGCATCCTGCGGTGATCGATTTCCTGTGCGAAGGCGGTGCCCTGCGCAACGGCGGGCCGAGGCTGCGCCGACTCTACTGATCGCGGTCAGGCACCGCTTGCAAGCTTTGCATTTGGCAGGCGAGGCTTGGGAACATATATGGAACAAACGAAAGGTGTTCCCACGTTCCCATGGCCCAGCAATCCTTACGCCAACGTCTCGAAATCCTTGCCGATGCGGCAAAATATGATGCCTCATGCGCGTCCTCCGGCACGGCGAGGAAGAACTCGCTGGGCGGGAAAGGCGTGGGCTCGACCGAGGGGATGGGGATCTGCCACGCCTATGCCCCGGACGGGCGCTGCATCTCGCTCCTGAAGATCCTGCTGACCAACCACTGCATCTTCGATTGCCACTACTGCATCAACCGCAAGAGCGCGAACACCCCGCGCGCGCGCTTCACCCCGCAGGAGGTGGTCGACCTCACGCTCAATTTCTATCGCCGCAACTATATCGAGGGGCTGTTCCTGTCCTCGGGGATAGTGAAGAGCGCCAATCACACGATGGAGCAGCTGGTCGAGGTGGCGCGGATATTGCGCGAGGAGCACGACTTTCGCGGCTACATCCACCTGAAGACCATCCCCGAGGCGGATGCGGAGATCATCAATCTGGCGGGCCTTTATGCCGACCGCGTCTCGATCAATGTCGAACTGCCCACCGATGCCGGGCTGACCCGCCTCGCGCCCGACAAGAACGTTAGCCAGATCGAAGGCGCGATGGGGCGCACGAAGGCGCGGATCGTGGAGGCCAAGGACGAGCGCAAGCGGTTCCGCCACGCCCCGCGCTTTGCACCCGCAGGCCAGTCGACCCAGATGATCGTTGGCGCGGACGGTGCCAATGACGCGGCGATCATCGGCAAGGCGAGCCGGCTCTATGGCACCTTCGGCCTCAGGCGGGTCTATTACAGCGCCTTCTCGCCGATCCCCGATGCCTCCGCGGTGCTGCCGCTGAAGCGCCCGCCCTTGTTGCGCGAGCACCGGCTGTATCAGTCCGACTGGCTGATGCGGTTCTACGGCTTCGCGCCGCAGGAAGTCGCGGACGCGGCGGAAGCGGACGGCAACCTGCCGCTCGATATCGACCCCAAGCTCGCCTGGGCGCTGAAGTTCCGCGAGAGCTTCCCGGTCGATATCAACCGCGCGCCCAGGGAGATGCTCTTGCGGGTGCCGGGGCTGGGCACCAAGGCGGTCGCGCGCATCCTCGCCTCGCGGCGGCACCGGACGCTGCGATTGGACGATGTCGCGCGGCTGACCGCCTCGCTCGCCAAGGTGCGGCCCTTCATCTGCACGGTGGACTGGCGACCGACCCTGCTCACCGACCGCGCCGACCTGCGCGGGCTGCTGGTGCGCAGGTCCGAGCAGCTGGAGCTGTTCTGATGACAGCGATGCAGCATGTCAGCCTCGGCTCCCACTACGCCGTCCACCTGCCGGCTCCGGACGATTTCGCCTTCTGGCGCGAGCGGGCGCGGGGGCTGATCCAGTGCGACGTGCCGCCTGACCGCGTCTCGTGGATCGAGCCGGGCGGCACGGGCGATCTGTTCGCCAGC
This sequence comes from Erythrobacter donghaensis, assembly GCF_001557325.1. Taxonomy (GTDB): domain Bacteria; phylum Pseudomonadota; class Alphaproteobacteria; order Sphingomonadales; family Sphingomonadaceae; genus Erythrobacter; species Erythrobacter donghaensis_B. Next base: position 40,703 of record NZ_LSJS01000177.1, on the reverse strand, counting down.
GAAGGCCCCGCGCGCGGCGAGAAACGCCTTCCCCCGCCGCCCGCCGATCCGCGTGCCGTGCGCGCCAGCCAGCGCTTCCTCACCATCGCCCGCAGCGCCGCGCTGCATTCCGATCCGGCGCGTTTCGGCCTGCTCTACCGGGTGCTGTGGCGCTTGCAGCGCAACCCCCGCCTGATGGAGGACAAGGCCGACCCCGAGGTGCGCCGGCTCGAGGAACTCGCCAAGGCGGTGCGCCGCGACGCGCACAAGATGCACGCCTTCGTCCGTTTCCGCGAAGTGGCCGAGGAGGACGGCACCCCGCATTTCGTCGCCTGGTTCGAGCCCGATCACCACATCGTCCGCGCCGAGGCGGGCTTCTTCATGCGCCGCTTCGCCAACATGCACTGGTCGATCCTCACGCCGCGCGGCTCTATCCACTGGGACGGCGAGACCATGCGCGAAGGCCCCCCCGCACGGCGCGAGGATGCGCCCGGGGGTGACCCGGTCGAAGAGCTGTGGCGCTCCTACTATGCCTCGATCTTCAATCCCGCGCGGCTGAAGGTGGGGGCGATGCTGTCGGAGATGCCGAAGAAATACTGGAAGAACCTGCCCGAGGCCGAGCTGATCCCGCAGCTCATCGCAGGGGCACAGGCAAGGGAGGCGCGGATGGTCGCATCGGGCAGCCTCGACATGGGCGAGAAGCCCGCCACGCTGGAAGCCATCGACACGGCGATCCACGCCTGTCGCAATTGCCCGATCGGCGAACTCGACAACCGCGCGGTGATGGGGGAGGGGCCGCTGGAAGCGCCGCTGATGATCGTGGGCGAGCAGCCGGGGGATCAGGAGGACCAGGCCGGGCGACCCTTCGTCGGGCCTGCCGGGCAGTTGCTCGACGACTACCTGACCCGCGCCGGAATCGACCGCAGCGCGGCCTACGTCACCAACGCGGTCAAGCACTTCAAGTTCGCCTGGAAGGGCAAGCACCGCCTGCATCAGTCGCCGGGCGCGAAGGAGATCGACACCTGCCGCTGGTGGCTCGATGCCGAGCGCGCGCTGGTGCAGCCACGCCTGGTGCTGGCGCTGGGGGCGAGTGCCGCAAGAGGCCTGCTCGGCCGCACGGTCAGCGCCACCCGCGAGCGTGGGCGGGCGATCCGCCTCGATGACGGGGCGGAGCTGTGGGTGACGGTCCACCCCTCCTACCTGCTGCGCCTCAATGGCGCGGCGCGCGAGGAGCAGGCGGTGTTGTTCGCGGCCGATCTGGCGCGCGTGCGGGTGCGGCTCGCGGAGCTGACGGGCTGACATGCCCGACGCCCCGCTCACTCCCGACAAGCGCACGCTCGATATCGACCCGGCCGACATCGCGCCGCCCGAGCGTGCGCCTTTCGTCGAGCTGGGCCTCGTCAGCTGCTTCAGCTTCCTGCGCGGGGCATCCGATGCGGTCGATCTGGTGCTGGCGGCCCACGCGCTCGGCTATGACGCGCTGGGAATCGCCGACGTCAATTCCATGGCCGGGGTGGTGCGCATCCACACCGAGGCCAAGACGCTCAAGATCCGCCCCGTGATCGGGTGCCGGATCGAGACCGTCGAGGGCCTCGCCTTCCTCGCCTACCCCGAGGACCGCGCCGCCTATGGGCGCCTGTGCCGGTTGATCAGCGCGGGGCGGATGCAGACGCTCGCCGGGGAGTGGCAGGACAAGGGCGTGTGCGAGATCGATCTTGCGATGCTGGCGGCGCATTCGGAGGGCGTGCAGCTGATCCTGCTACCGCCGGATGATCTGGAGGCGGAACTCACGATCGCGGTGCCGAGCAATGTTGTCCCCTTCCGCCGTCCCGGACTTGATCCGGGACCGCTTGCGACAAGCGATCCCGGCCTGCGCCGGGATGACGTGAGGGAGCTGCCCTTCGCAGACATCCTCCCCCACCTCGTCCGCCAACTCCCCACCCTGCGCCACCTCGCCGCCGCCTACCTCTACCGCGGGGACGACATCGCCCGGATCGAGCGCTTGGACAGCCTCGCCCGCGCGAACGGCCTCGGCCTCCTCGCCACCAACGACGTCCATTACCACGCGCCCGAACGCCGCGCGCTTCAGGACGTGATGACCGCGATCCGGCACAAGACCACCGTTGCGGCGGCCGGGCACCTGCTCCACCCCAATGCCGAGCGGCACCTCAAATCCCCTGCACAGATGCAGCGCCTCTTCGCCCGCTGGCCCCACGCGATTGCCGCCGCGCGCGAAGTGGCCGACCGCTGCCGCTTCAGCCTCGATGAATTGCGCTACGAATACCCCGAGGAAATCTACCCCGACGGCCAGACCCCGCAGGCCTTTCTGGAGAGCGAGGTCCGGGCGGGGGCAGGGCGGCGCTACCCCTCGGGCGTGCCCGAAAGCGTGCGCCAGACGCTCGAACGCGAGCTCGCGCTGATCGCGAAGCTCGATCTTGCGCGCTACTTCCTCACCATCAAGGATATCGTCGATTTCGCGCGCGGCCAGGAGCCGCCGATCCTGTGCCAGGGGCGGGGGTCAGCCGCGAACTCGGCGGTGTGTTACGTCCTCGGCATCACCTCGGTCGATCCGGCCAAGCACCAGCTGCTGTTCGACCGCTTCATCTCCGAGGAGCGCAAGGAGCCGCCCGACATCGATGTCGATTTCGAGCATGAGCGGCGCGAGGAGGTGATCCAGTACATCTACCGCAAATATGGCCGCCACCGCGCCGGGCTCTGCGCCACCGTGATCCACTACCGCCCGCGCATGGCGATCCGCGAGGTGGGCAAGGCGATGGGGCTGTCGGAGGATGTCACCAGCGCCTTGGCGCGCACCGTGTGGGGCGGGTGGGGGCGCGAGATCAACGAGAAGCACGCCGCGGAGACCGGCCTCGACGTGACCGATCCGCACCTGCGCCGGGTTCTGAAGCTCACCGAGCAGATGATCGGCATGCCGCGCCATCTGGGTCAGCATGTCGGCGGCTTCATCCTTACCGAGGGCGCGCTGACCGAGACCGTGCCGATCGGCAACGGCGCCATGCCCGACCGCTCCTTCATCGAGTGGGACAAGGACGACATCGACGCGCTCGGCATCCTCAAGGTCGACGTGCTGGCATTGGGGATGCTGACCTGCATCCGCAAGTGCCTCGATCTGCTGAGCGCGCATCACGGCCGCCCGCTCACGCTGGCGAGCGTGCCGCGCGAGGATCCCGAGACTTACGCGATGCTGCGCAAGGGCGATTCGCTCGGGGTGTTTCAGGTCGAAAGCCGGGCGCAGATGAACATGCTGCCCCGCCTGCGCCCGCGCGAGTTCTATGATCTCGTGATCCAGGTCGCGATCGTGCGCCCCGGGCCGATCCAGGGCGACATGGTGCACCCCTACCTGAAGCGCCGCCGCGGCGCCGAGAGCGTGCAGATCCCCGCGCCTTCGCCCGAGCACGGGCCGCCCGACGAGCTCACCAGCATCCTCGGGCGCACCCTCGGCGTGCCGATCTTCCAGGAACAGGCGATGAAGATCGCGCTCGATGCGGCGAAGTTCTCCAGCCTCGAGGCGAACCGGCTGAGGAAGGCGATGGCGACCTTCCGCAGCCGCGGGATGGTAGACGAGCTCCAGGACATGATGGTCGAACGCATGGTCGCGCGCGGCTACGACCGCGACTTCGCGCAGCGCTGCTTCAACCAGATCAGGGGCTTCGGCGAATACGGCTTCCCGGAGAGCCACGCGGCGAGTTTCGCGCAGCTGGTCTATGTGTCGAGCTGGCTCAAGTGCCACTACCCGGCGGCCTTCGCGGCGGCGCTGCTCAACTCTCAGCCGATGGGCTTCTACGCGCCTGCGCAGATCGTGCGCGACGCCCGCGAGCACGGGGTGGCGGTGCTGCCGGTGGATGTGAACCACTCCACGTGGGACTGCACGCTGGAAGGCGAGGGTGAGCCGCTGGCCCTGCGCCTCGGCCTCAGGCAGATCGACGGACTTCCCGAACACGTCGCAGCCGCGCTGGTGAGCGCTCGCGAGGCGGGGGGGCCGTTCCGCGACATTGCCGATCTGCGCGTGCGGGCTGGCCTCTCGCCTTCTCATATCGAGCGGCTTGCCAGTGCTGACGCTTTCACCTCGCTGGGCCTCACCCGCAGGCAGGCCTTGTGGGATGCCCGCAGCCTCATCGCCGCGCCCGATCTCCCGCTGTTCCGCGCCGCCGGGGTGCGTGACGAAGGGGCGGAGCGCGCCACCATCCGCCTGCCGGCCATGCCGCTCTCGGAGGAAGTGGTGGCCGATTACCAGACCACCCGCCTCAGCCTGAAGGCGCATCCCATGGCCTTCCTGCGCGCCGACCTCGCCGCGCGCGGCTTCGTGCGCGCGGCCGATCTGCGCTCGCGCAAATTCCGCTCCATGGCGCAGGTCGCCGGTGTGGTGCTGATCCGCCAGCGCCCCGGCAGCGCCAAGGGGGTGACCTTCATCACGCTGGAGGACGAGACCGGCGTCATCAACCTCGTCGTCTGGCCCGACCTCAAGGAAAAGCAGCGCAAGGTGGTGATGGGCGCGCGGCTGATGGAGGTGCGCGGCCGGGTCGAGTATGATGACGAGGTGATCCATGTGATTGCGCACGCCATGACCGATGCGACACACCGGCTGCATATGCTCTCAGACGACCTGCTGTCCGCGCCGCTCGCCCGCGCGGACGAGGTCAACAAGCCGATGCCAGACCGAGGGGGGCCGCGCCCGCGCGACATGATCGACGAGCTGGCACCGCAGCCCAACGTCACCGGCCACCCGCGTGATCACAGGATTCTGCCCAAGTCGCGGGATTTCCACTAGGATCGCCGCCGATGCCCCGCAAGAAGCCCAACCCCCACCATCGCGCCGCGCGCCTCGCACTCGCCGCGCTGGTCCCGCTCGCGCTGGGAATCGCCGGATGGCAGTGGCTGCTCGGCCACCCCGAGCATAACCCGTGGGCGCCGCTCAACCTCAACGACCCCCCGGGCTGGGCGACGCGCGCGAAACTGGCCCGGCTGAAGGGCGACGTGAGCGAATGCCGTGCGGTGCTCGAGCGCAGCGAGGTTGCCTTCACCCCGCTTGCCCCGACCGGCGAGGGACCCTGCGCGCGGCCCGACCGAACGCGGCTCGGCGACTACCCGCTCGCCCCCGATACGCCGCCCGTCACCTGCCCCGTCGCCGCCGCGCTGGAGATCTGGCGCCGCGACAGTGTGGCCCCCGCGGCGCGCCGGATCATGGGAGGCGAAATCAGGCGAATCGAGCACCTTGGCGCCTATTCCTGCCGCCGGATGTATGGCGACAGCGAGGGCCCGTGGAGCGAGCACGCCACCGCCAACGCGATCGACATCGCCGCTTTCGTGCTCGAAGACGGAACGCGGATTAGCGTGCTGAGGGACTGGGACGGCGACGGCCCGAAGGCGCGCTTCCTGCGCGCGGTGCGCGAAGGGGCGTGCGGGAGCTTTGCCACCGTGCTCTCGCCCGATTACAACGCGGCCCACGCGGATCACTTCCACCTCGACCAGGACGAACGCTGGGCGGGGGTGTGCCGCTAGGGCCTAGACCGCTTCGAGCGCGTAGCCAGCCGAACGCACGGTGCGGATCGGGTCCTTGGCGCCCTCGACGGTGATCGCCTTGCGCAGGCGGCGGATGTGAACGTCGACCGTGCGCAGCTCGATGTCCGAACCCGTGCCCCACACGCCGTCGAGCAGCTGGCCGCGGCTGAACACCCGGCCCGGGCTCTCCATGAAGAACTTGAGCAGGCGGTATTCGGTCGGCCCCAGCTGCAGCGCGCGGCCGCGGCGCTGGACCTTGTGGGCGACGGGATCGAGCCGGAGGTCGCCGACCTCGATCGTCTCGCCGGCGAGCGCGGGGCGGATGCGGCGCATCACCGCCGCGACGCGGGCGAGCAGCTCGCGCGGGGAGAAGGGCTTGGTCAGGTAATCATCCGCACCGGTCTCGAGCCCGCGCACGCGGTCATCCTCCGCCTCGCGCGCGGTGAGCATGATGATGGGGACATGCGCGGTTTCCTTGTCGCGGCGCAACCGGCGGCACACCTCGATGCCGCTGGTGCCCTCGATCATCCAGTCGAGGATGATGAGATCGGGCACCTCCTCGGACGCGAGCACCAGCGCCTCGTCACCATCGCCGGTGCAGCGCACGGCGTAGCCTTCGTTCTGGAAGCGGTATTCGAGCAGTTCGGACAGCGCCGGATCGTCTTCGACCAGCAGAAGTTTGGCAGCGGACATACGGCTGATGCCTCCTTGCGCCTCCCCCGCGAGGTCGCTTCGCCAGCCCTATGTTTCACTTCCGCTACAGTTTGATGAAAACGCACATGGCAAGTTTTCAACAGGACAGTTACAGCGCCGGGCGCGCTCAGCGGTCGCCCTCGGGCGGGTAGACGCCGGTCGCGGCAAAGTGAACCATCTCGGCGACGTTGGTCGCATGGTCGCCGATCCGCTCGATGTTGCGGGCCACGAAGAGCAGCTGCGCCGCGCTCGAAATGGTCGAAGGGTTCTCGACCATGTAGCTGACGAGATTGCGGAAGATCGAATTGTAGAAGCCGTCGACCTTGGCGTCGGTGGCGATCACCTCGCGGGCAAGGTCAGGGTCGCGCGCGGCGTAGGCGGTGAGCACGTCGTGGACCATTTCGCCCGCCAGCTCGCCCATCGTCGGCAGCAGCGTCAGCGGCTCGAACCGCGCACGGCCCTCGATCATGCCGACGCGCTTGGCGATGCCCTTTGAATAGTCGCCGATACGTTCGAGCACACCGCCGATCTTGAGAGCGGCGATCACCTCGCGCAGATCGTCTGCCATCGGTGCGCGCAGGGCGATGATCCGCACTGCGAGCTTGTCGACCTCGGTCTCGAGCGCGTCGATGCGCTTGTCGCGCGCGACCACCTGCTCGGCCAGCACCTCGTCACCGCGCACCAGCGCATCAAGGCTCTCTGCGATGGCGACCTCGGCGAGGCCGCCCATTTCGGCGATCAGCCCGCGCAGGCGGGTGATGTCCTCGTCGAAGGCCTTGACGGTATGTTCAGCCATCAGCCGTAACGTCCTGTGATATAGTCCTTCGTCCGTTCCTCGATGGGATTGGTGAAGATCTCGGAGGTGGGACCATACTCGACCATTTTGCCGAGGTGGAAGAATGCGGTGCGTTGACTGACGCGTGCGGCCTGCTGCATCGAGTGGGTGACGATCACGATCGCGTAGCGGCCCGACAACTCGTCGATCAGTTCCTCGATCTTGGCGGTGGCGATGGGATCGAGCGCGCTGGCCGGCTCATCCATCAGGATGACTTCCGGGTCTACGGCGATGGCGCGGGCAATGCACAGGCGCTGCTGCTGGCCGCCGGAGAGCGCGGTGCCCGAATCGTCCAATCGGTCCTTCACCTCGTCCCACAGTCCCGCGCGGGTCAGCGAGCGTTCGACGATCACGTCGAGATCGGCCTTCTTCTCGGCAAGGCCGTGGATCTTGGGGCCGTAGGCGATGTTCTCGTAGATCGATTTGGGGAAGGGGTTGGGCTTCTGGAACACCATGCCCACCCGCGCGCGCAGCTGGACGACGTCCATCCCTGCGCCGTGGATGTCCTCGCCGTCGAGCTCGATGAGGCCCGTGACCTTCGCGGCGCCGATCGTGTCGTTCATGCGGTTGAAGCACCTGAGAAAGGTCGACTTGCCGCAGCCCGAGGGGCCGATGAAGGCGGTCACGTAATCGGGCGAGATGTCGAGCGACACGTTGTCGATCGCCTTCTTCTCGCCGTAGAAGACACAGACGTCGCGCGCGTGAATCTTCGCGCCTTCGTCAGCCATGTTGGGATGGATCACAGTCACCAGCGTTTCTCGAACTTGTTGCGGAGGTAGATGGCAAGGCCGTTCATGGCGAGCAGAAACACCAGCAGCACGATGATAGCCGCGCTGGTGCGCTCGACAAAGCCGCGGTCGACCTCATCCGACCACAGGAAGATCTGCATCGGCAGGACTGTGGCGGGCGAGGTGAAGCCTTCGGGCGGCGTGGCGACGAAGATGCGCATGCCGATCAGCAGCAGCGGCGCGGTCTCGCCCAGCGCGCGGGCCATGCCGATGATCGTGCCGGTCAGCATCCCCGGCAGCGCGAGCGGCAGGACGTGGTGGAACACCACCTGCACCGGCGAGGCGCCGATCGCGAGCGCGCCGTCGCGGATCGAGGGCGGCACCGCCTTGATCGCGTTGCGCCCGGAGATGACGATCACGGGCATGGTCATCAGCGCCAGCGTCATCCCGCCGATGATCGGGGCCGAACGCAGGCTCGGGAAGGCGGTGAGGAACAGCGACAGGCCGAGCAGGCCGAAGATGATCGAGGGCACCGCGGCAAGATTGCTGATCGAGACCTCGATGATGTCGGTCCAGCGGCCGCGCGGCGCATATTCCTCGAGATAGAGCGCAGAGAGCACCCCGATCGGGAAGGCCAGCACCAGCGTCACCAGCATGGTCAGCATCGAGCCCTTGAGCGCGCCCCAGATGCCGACCGATTGCGGCGTGGTCGCGTCCGAGCGGGCGAGGAAACCCCAGTCCCAGTTGCGCGCCAGCTTGCCCTCGGCCGTGAGCCGCTTCGCCAGCGCCTGTATCTCGGGCGTGCCTTCGCCCCGGAGCGCGCCGCCCAGCGCCGAGGTGGTCGGCAGGTGGAAGGTCTCGCTGCGGCCGATCAGTTCGGGATCCTCGGCGAGCGCGGCGGCGACGTCGCGCCACGCGTCGGGCGCGATCTCGCGCGCGGCCTCGGCCCCGAGCTGGGTTTCGGCAAAGGTGGTCACGATCTGCGGGAGGCCCTGCATCTCGAGTGCCTGGCCCGCGGTGGGCGCGGTCAGCGAGGTGGCATCGCCGGTGATCCCGCTTTCGGGGAAGTTGATCGTCACCGCGAGCTCGGGCCGCTGGAAGCCGGCGATGCCGTTCATCAGCATGTTGCCGAGCAGGAACACCAGCACCGCGACCGAGAAGGCCACGGCGCCAAGCCCGAGCAGGCGGAAATTGCGCTCGGCCCGGTAGCGCCTCGCAAGCCGCGCCTTGAAGGCGGCGGTGCGGGTCGGGCCGACGGCCTGGGGCTTCCCGGCAGCCGCATCGGTGCCGATGGTGCCCATGGGGATGCTGCTCATTCGTAGGCCTCCCGGAAACGCTTGACGACGCGCAGCGCGACGAAGTTCAGGGCGAGCGTCACCATGAACAGCACGAAGCCGAGCGCATAGGCGCTGAGTGTGGCGGGGTGGTCGGTGCTCTGCTCGCCGGTCAGCAGGTTGACGATCTGGACGGTGACGGTCGAGATCGGCTCGAGCGGATTGGCGGTGAGGTTGGCGGCCTGGGAGGCGGCCATCACCACGATCATCGTCTCGCCGATCGCGCGGCTCACGGCGAGCATGACGCCCGCGACAATCCCGGGAAGCGCGGCGGGGAAGAGCACGCGCCGGATCGTCTCGGATTTCGTCGCACCCATCGCCAGGCTTCCGTCACGCATCGCGCCCGGGACGGCCGCCATCGAATCGTCCGCCATCGAGGAGACGAAGGGGATGATCATCACCCCCATCACGAGGCCTGCGGCGAGCGCGCTCTCGGTCGAGGCGCTGGTGGCGCCCAGTGCCACGGCGGCGTTGCGGATCATCGGGGCGAGGGTGAGCGCGGCGAAATAGCCGTAGACCACCGTCGGCACGCCCGCGAGCAGCTCGAGCAGCGGCTTGATCCAGGCGCGCACGCGCGGATCGGCATATTGGGTGAGGTAGATCGCGCTCATCAACCCGAGCGGGATCGCGACCACCATGGCAATGATAGCGCCGATGAAGATCGTCCCCCAGAACAGCGGCACGGCCCCGTAGCGCGAGGGGTCGACCGCATCGGGCGGGGCGAGCGTGTCGGGCCCCCATTTGAGGCCGAACAGGAAGTCGATCGGCGAGACCAAGTTGAAGAAGCGCAGCGTCTCGAACACCAGGCTCGCGAAAATGCCGAGCGTGGTGAGGATCGCGACCAGCGAGGCGAGCAGCAGGATCATCATCACCGTTCGCTCGACCCGGGTGCGCGCGCCGAATTGCGGGGCGAGCCGCAGGAAGGCGATCGCGCCGCCGGCAATCGCGATCAGTACGGTGACGATGATGCCGATGGTGTTGTAACGCGCAAAGGCCTCGCGGAAGGGCGCGATCAGCGGCTCGGCCTCGTCGTTGAAGACCCCCGGCGCCTGCCCGAGCGCGACCGCGCGGGCCTCGCCGAGGAAGGCGTCGCGCTCGAAGCCGAGCCCGGTCAGGCCGCGCGCCTCGGGAGTGGCGAGCACGGTTTGCAGCACCAGATTGGGTGCGATCACCGACCAGGCGGCAACGAAGGCGAGCACCGGAAGAACCACCCACAGCGCGACATACCAGGCATGGTAGACCGGGCGCGAGGCCGGACGCAGTGCCGGGTCGCTCGATTGGAAGCTCCACGCCTTCGCACGGCCCGCCAGCCAGCCGAGCAGGCCGAGGCCCAAAGCAATCAGGATCAGCGTGATCGGCGACATGAACAGCCTTCGTTTTCCTGCTGGGAGTGCGCGTAGCTCAATCGGGCCAGGAAGTGCGTGCCCGGCCCCCGCCGCGCCAACCGGCCCCTATGCCATGGCCGCGCCATGTTGAAGAAATAAGACACGTCTATGACACTTGTTGGGTTTGCTCGGCGAGGGAGCCCTCGGCTTCGCCTTCGGGGAGGGCAATTTCCTCGGGCGGATCGGGTTCGGCGAGCGGCAGGCGCACCACTACGCGGGTGCCCTTGCCGAGCTCGCTGGTGATGTCGAGCCGGCCGCGATGCCGCTCGACGATGTGCTTGACGATCGCCAGGCCCAGCCCCGTTCCGCCCGAGGCGCGGCTGCGGCCCGGATCGGTCCGGTAGAAGCGGCGGGTGAGATGCGGGATCTGTTCGGGCGCGATGCCTTCGCCCTCGTCGACCACCGCAATCCGCGCCAGATCGCCCTGCGCCAGATCGAGCGTCACGTGCACCGGCCGGTCGGCAGCGCCGTATTTGAGCGCGTTGTCGACGAGGTTGCGCACCACCTGCTCGAGCTGCTGGAGATCGCCCAGCACCACCGGCTCGGCGGCCAGATCGATGTCGAGCCGGTCGCCGCGCTGCGGCCCGGCCGCATCGCGCGCGGCGCGCTCGACCAGCGAGGCAAGGTCGATGCGCTCGGTCGGCAGCTCGTGCTTTTCCGCCTCGACCCGGCTGAGGCTCATCAGATCGCCGACCAGCGCCTGCATCCGCTTGGCCTCGCGCTCGATGATCCCGAGGAACTTCTTCGCGACCGGCGTGTCGATCGAGCCGTCATCCTCCTGCAGGGTCTCGACATAGCCGAGGATCGCGGCGAGCGGGGTGCGCAGCTCGTGGCTGGCATTGGCGACGAAATCGGTGTGCGCGCGGCTGATGTCGGCCTCGGCGGTCTGGTTGATGAATTCGAGCATCGCGAGCCGCTCGTCGATCGTCTGGCGGCTGATCTGCCAGATGTCGCCGCGCCGCACGAGCCCGCGCACGATCGCCTCGCCCTGCCGGTTTTCGCCCAGCAGCGAGATCGCCTCGGGCTGGCGCAGGGCGACCCGCGCGTCCTGGCCGACGACATGCGGCCCCAGCATCCGGCGCGCCGCGCGATTGGCGAGCGCGATGGTGTTGCGATCGGTGATGAGGAGCGGGATCGAGGAATGCTCGATCAGGTCGTTGATCGATTCGAGGGTGAGGCGGGGCCTGGCCTTGGGTTTGGCCGGCTCGGGCGGTCGGCCGGCGGCAACCAGCAGCGATCCGACCCACACCGTCAGCACGGCGAGCGCGATGACGATGTCGGTTCCCAGCAGCAGCAGCGCCACGAAGGTCACCGCCGCTAGCAGGATGCCGGCGATGGGAATGTTCTGGCCGCTGCCCATGGGAGGCTGCCTTACAGGCTGGCGGCGAGCGAGGGAAGGGCGCGCGGCACGCATTGTTCCGGGGGCGCGTGCGAATGAAAAGGGCGGCGAGGCCCGAAGCCTGCCGCCCTGTCTGCCATCCTCTGCGAAGAGGTGGTGACCCCTACGGGAATCGAACCCGTGTTTCAGCCGTGAAAGGGCCGCGTCCTAACCGCTAGACGAAGGGGCCGTCGCGATTGCGAGAGCGCGCCTTTAGGGGGGTGTTTCGAGACGGTCAAGCCTCGTTTGCGCAAAAATTCGCGCCCACCCCCGGCCTGCCCCGTCAATCGGCGAAGGCGGCGTCCTCCAGCTGCAATTCGGCCGCCGGGCGGTTGCCCCAGTCGTCGATTTTCGCGCGGCCCGCGAGGTGGAAGCGGCGGCCCTGGCTCCGGTGGAGCAGGGTCTGCCCCATCTCGCTCTCCGCCGCGCGAAAGGCGATCGCCTTGAAGCTCCTGCCGTCATTGCCGCTGGCGATCAGCCGCACGTGATCCTTGCCGACGATGTCCGCCTTGACGATCCTGACCGGCCCCACTGCGATGCGCGGCGCGGGCCAGCCGACGCCGTAGGGCCCGGCGGCATCGAGGGTCTCGACCAGCTCTGGTGTCAGGCCTCCCGGTGCCAACGCGAGGTCGAGCAGCATGGCGGCCCCGGCGCGCGCGCGGTCCACGTCACGGGCGAGCCGTTCGTCGAGGAATGCGGCGAAATCGGCGAGACGGTGCGGGTCGATCGTCAGTCCCGCAGCCATCGCATGCCCGCCGCCCGCGACCAGCAGCCCGGCCTCGCGCGCGGCGATGATCGCGGCGCCGAGGTCGACCCCGCTGATCGAACGGCCCGAGCCCTTGCCCTGTCCCTCGTCGAGCGCGATCACCACGGCGGGCTTGCCGGTCTTCTCCTTGATGCGGCCCGCGACGATCCCGATCACGCCGGGGTGCCAGCCGTGGCCCGAGAGCACCTGCACCGCCATATTGTGCTGGCCCGCCAGCTGCGCCTCGGCGGCTTCCTGCACCATGGCCTCGATCGCCCGGCGTTCCTCGTTCAGCTGCGAGAGCTGCGCGGCGATTTCGCGCGCTTCCTCGGGATCGGTGGTGGTCAGCAGGCGCACGCCGAGAGTCGATTCGCCGATCCGTCCGCCCGCATTGATCCGCGGCCCGAGCGCGAAGCCAAGGTCGCTGCATTGCGGCGCGCGGGAGAGGCGGCTTGCGTCCATCAGCGCCGCCATCCCGATCCGCTCGCGCCGGGCGAGCACCTTCAAGCCCTGAGCCACGAAGGCGCGGTTGAGGCCGTGGAGCGCGGCGACATCGGCGACGGTGCCCAAGGCGACCAGATCGAGCAGGCCCATCAGGTCGGGCTCGCGCCGCTGCGCACCGAAAGCCCCGCGCGCCCGCAGCTCGCGCACCAGCGCCACGCCGAGCAGGAAGGCGACGCCGACCGCCGCGAGGTGCCCATGGGCCGCGCCAAGATCGCTCTCGTCGAGGCGATTGGGGTTGACCAGCGCGTGGGCGGGGGGGAGCTCGGGCGAGCACTTGTGGTGATCGACGACGATCACGTCCACGCCCGCCGCCTTGGCCATGCCCAGCGCCTCGTGCGCCATCGCGCCGCAATCGACCGTGACGATCAGCTGCGATCCTGCCTCGGCCAGCCTGACCAGCGCCTCGCCCGAGGGGCCGTAGCCTTCGAGCAGGCGGTCGGGGATGTAGTAGTCCGCCGCCAGCCCCAGCTGGCGCAGCAGTTCGACCAGCAGCGCCGCGCTGGTCGCCCCGTCGACATCGTAGTCGCCGTAGATGGTCACCCGCTCCTGGCGGCCGACCGCATCGGCGAGGCGCGCAGCGGCGGCGTCCATGTCGCGGAAGGTGGAAGGGTCGGGGAGGAAGGCGCGCAGGGTGGGTGCGGCATGGCGGGCGAGGTCGTCCGCAGCGACGCCGCGGGTCAGCAGCAGCTGGTCGAGGATCGAATGGTCGAGACCGCCGATATTCTCGCCCAGCTCCATGTTGCCCCCGCGCCAGCGCCACGCCTTGCCCGAAAGCGAGGCGGCAACGCCGAGCACCGGGGCGCCGAGACCGGGCGAGGGGGAAGCGAGCGGGCGGGTGGCCATGCCTTGCCGATAGCGCAAAGGCTTCGCCGCCGACAGGTGGGCGCGGTTGACAATCGACAGGTGCGCGCGGAAGCCTTGGCGGCGATGGACGAGAACCCGCGCCTCATGATCCTGTGGCACAGCCGCACCGGCGCGAGCGAGGCGCTCGCACGCGCGGCGGCCGAGGGGGCGGGTGCGGCCGCATGGCTGGTCGCGGCAGGAGAGGCGGAGCCCGAGATGCTGCGCGCCGCCGATGGCTACCTCTTCGTCTGCCCCGAGAACCTCGGCAGCATGAGCGGGCTGATGAAGGAGGCCTTCGACCGCGCCTACTACCCCCTGCTCGGGCAGGTCGAGGGGCGGGCCTATGCCACGCTGATAGCGGCCGGATCGGACGGGGAGGGGGCCCAGCGCCAGATCGACCGGATCGCGACCGGATGGCGCCTGAAGCGCGTCGCTCCTCCGGTGATCGTGAACCTCGCCGCGCAGACCCCCGAGGCAATCGCCGCACCCAAGACCGTTCCGGCAGAGGCGCTCGTTAAGGCGCGCGAAACCGGCGCGGCGATAGCCGAAGGGCTGCGGCTCGGGCTGTTCTAGGGATTGCTCCAAAACGGGACGGGTGTGCCGTTTGGGGACTCGACGAGTTTCGGCAAACGCGCCAAATGGATGGCAGGGGTATTGGCATCTTCCGGGCCGCATACGAGGGGAGCCTTGCAATTTCACACGCGCAGCGCGCTCATCACGCCGAGCTGCATCTGCTGTTTGCCAGGGGCAAACGGCCGGACCGGCATGCGGTGACGGCATTTGCAGGCCGGCTTCCTGCGGTCAGCGTGAGCCATGATCCGGTCGCGGGCCACGCCGCCGAAGCCGCTCTGGTCGGCGACGAGGCGGTCTGGCCCGGGCAGCTCCAATGGCTCGAGCTGCTGCGCGACGGGTTGACCTTCGATCTCAGCGGCCTTGCCCCGGGGCCTGGCAGCACCTTTCCTGCCATCGCGCACCGCTTCGATCTTCCCGCGCTGCCATCGTCCGACGACTACGAGGCGATGGTGCTGCGCCCGGGCCCGCATCTGGCCGAGGGGGCCGGCAGCCTCCCGCTGATGCGCGAACTGCTCGCGCTGGGCTGCGATATCGTGCGCCAGTTCGACGACGTGCTGGCGGTGTGCTGGGCCCCGGCGGCAACCGCGATCGGGCGGCGATACTTCGAATCCGTCACCAGCGCCTGGCTCGATGGCGGGCCGTTCCCCGCGCTCGGCTTGACCGCCTTCACCGAGACTGCCGACGCCGCGCTCGAAAGCGTCGGCCTCGCCTTCTGGATCGGGCAGGAACTGCGCATCGAGCCCCCGCTCAGCGCCGACCGGGTGGCCGCCACCCGGCTCGGCATCCGGCTCGTCAACCACCTCGTGCTCGCCGGCGGGCTGGCCGAGGATGACCGCATCATCGCCCCCGACGGTTCGCGTCTCGTGCTGCGCCCCTCACGCAGCCGGGCCCTGATCAACGTCTGGCGCGAGTAGGCATGCGGGCTTGGGGTCACACGCACAGCCTGACGATCATCGCCTTTCGCTCGGTCAACGCGCGGGGCACGCCGGGATACGACCCCGGCCTCCAGCGCCATCACCTGCTCCCCCGCCAGCTCCTCACGCAGCGCTGCTTTGGCCGCATGTTTGCCGAAGTCGGACGCATCAACGTCGGTTTCGACGACTTCCGCCGCAACGGGCTCCTGCTCCCCGCCACCGAGGCCGCCTCGGTGCGCAGCGGCATGCCGCTCCACCGCGGGCCCCACCCGCGCTACAACGAGGTGGTGATCGCCCGTGTCGGCCGGATCGAGGCGCGCTGGGCCCATGCCCGCCGGCTCGACAACGAGGCCGCGCTGGTCGAGGCGCTGATGCGGCTCCACCTGCTCCAGGCCGCGCTGCGCCGCCGGCTGCTCGCCGAGCGCCGGCGCGTGGTGCTGAGCCGCAAGGACCCGCTCGGCACCGGCTTCGACTTCGCCGAGCTCGACGCCATGGCCGAGGCGCTGTGGGCGGCCGCTTGAATTACTCCGCCGCCTCGGCCATCGCCGCCCACGAGGCGTAGCCCGAATTGTCCGCCAGCCGCGCCTTGGCCGCGTGATATTCGCGCTCGAAGCGGGCGACGAGATCCTCGACCGTGCCGACCTCCTTGATCGTCCCGATCCCCTGGCCCGAGCCCCAGATGTCCTTCCACGCCTTGGCCTTGGTGTTGCCGCCGCTGCCGAAGTTCATCTTGCTGGGGTCGCTCTCGGGGAGGTTGTCCGGGTCCATCCCCGCCGCCTCGATCGACGAGCGCAGGTAGTTGCCGTGCACCCCGGTGAAGAGGTTGGTGTAGACGATCCCTTCCGAAGAACCCTCGACGATGCCGTTCTTGTAGCCGTCGGTGGCGTTGGCTTCCCTGGTGGCGATGAAGGCGCTGCCGCAGTAGGCGAAATCGGCGCGCATGGCCTGCGCGGCGAGGATCGAGGCACCGTGCCCGATCGCTCCCGAGAGCGCGACGAGGCCGTCAAACCACTCGCGAATCTCCTGCATCAGCGCGAAGGGCGAGAGCGCACCGGCATGCCCGCCCGCGCCGGCGGCCACCGGGATGAGACCGGTCGCCCCCTTCTCGATCGCCTTCATCGCGAAGCGGTTGTTGATCACGTCGTGCATCGTGATCCCGCCCCAGTTCTTCACCGCCTGATAGACCTCCTCGCGCGCGCCCAGCGAGGTGATCACCATCGGCACTTGCCACTTCTCGCAGGTCGCCATGTCGGCCTCGATGCGGTCGTTGGTCTTGTGGACGATCTGGTTGACCGCATAGGGCGCGGCCGGACGGTTGGGGTGCGCGCGGTTGTGGGCGGCGAGCTCCTCGGTGATCTGGTGGAGCCACTCGTCGAGCTGCGATTGCGGCCGCGCGTTCAGCGCCGGGAAGCTGCCGATGATCCCCGCCTTGCACTGCGCGATCACCAGCTCGGGGCCCGAGACGATGAACAGCGGCGATCCGATCAGCGGCAGGCGCAGGCGATCGAACGGGGCGGGAAGGGGCATCGGTTTCTCCTCAAAACGCTTTTGCGATCAACCCGCGTCTCTAGCGCCGGTTCCGGGCGTGCCAAGCGCGATTTTGCGAGTGACATGGCATCATCCGAGGACGTCCTCGATCCCGTAAAATCGCGCCGCCGTGCCTGCAAAGAGCGCCGCCTTCTCCTCGGCGCTGGCGCCGCGCGCGAGGCGCTTGAAGGCGTTCCACAGCACCGCGTAGTCCGCGCCCCAGGAATCGACCGGGTAATTGCTCTCGAACATCGCGCGGTTCGCGCCGAAGGCTTCGATGCAGGTCTCGACATAGGGGCGCCACAGCGCGGCGAGGTGTTCGGATGAGTGGCCGGCGGCAGGGCCATCCTCGGGCAGGGCGCAGAAGGCCATGGCGAGGCCGCCGAGCTTGACCACCACGTTCTCGCACTTGGCGAGTTCCCTGATGCTGCGGCGCCATTCGTCGAAGCGCTCGTGGAGCTTCCCCTTGTAGCTTGCATGGCCCACCGGCGTGCCGACATGATCGAGGCAGATCGGCTGATCCGGGAAGGCGCGCGCGAGGTCGATAAGGTCGGGCAGCTGCGGCTCGAGCAGCCATGCATCGAAGGTGAGGCCGCGCTTGCCGAGCTCGGCGAAGCCCTCGCGAAAGGCCGGATCAAGGTACCGGCCTTGCGGATGGTGGAACGGCGCGCCGAGCACCTCCGGATCGGCGTCCCAGGCGGCGGAGTGGCGGATGCCCCGGAAGCGGGGGGATGCCGCGGCAAGCGCATCGAGCACGTCGCCCGCAGCCGCGCCGCGGGTCAGGTCGGCGTGGCCGATGATCCCCGCGCAGTAGCGGGAAGGGCCATAGAGCCCGCTCGCCGATTGCGCCGCGACCCCGTTCACATACTCGACCTCGCCGACCACCTTGAGCGCCTCGCCATAGGCGCCGTTGTAGAAGGCGCCGCACTCCATGAAGACCGTGCCGACGATGTTGTGGCCGCTGGTCAAGTGCGCATGGAGCTGGTCGAAGGTGTAATGCGCGTGCGGCGCGATCGCGGCGATGAAGGGGTGGTGCGGCGCGGGGAACCTCTCCAGCATCGCGCGCAGATCCCACAGGTGGTGGTGGGGGTCGATGATCGGCAGATCGGGCTCGATGATGGCTTCGGTCATGGTCTCTCCCTTGCCCGGCTTCGCGGTAATGTTCTGGCGCAAGACCTAACCGGCGCGCAGGCCCGCGTCATTCCCCAATCAGGCAACCGCGCGCACATAGAGGTGCCAGGTTGCATGGCCCAGCACCGGCAGTGCCACCATCAGCCCGAGAAAGCCCGGCAGCATCGCCGCGAACAGAACACCTGCGATGATCGCGGCCCAGCCGAGCATCACGACGGGGTTGCGTCGCACCACGGCGAGGCTGGCGATGATCGCGGTGAGGAAATCGTGGCGACGGTCGACGAGCAGCGGCAGGCTGATGACGGTCATGGCGTAGAAGGCGAAGGCCATCGCTCCGCCGACCGCGCTGCCCACGGCGAGCATCGCCAGCCCCTCGGGCGTCAGCAATGCGGCAAGCGGGTCGCGGCCCATTCCGCTCTCTCCCGCGAAGATCGCGAAGATCGCGTGGGCGACGATCATCCAGAAAGCGAAGGCGACGAAGACGATCACCCCCATCGACAGGATCTGGTCGTCGCCGTGGCCTTTCAAGGCGCCGAGCACCGCGCGCCAGGTCAGCGGCGCACCGGCGGCGCGGCGGCGGCTTGCCTCGTAAAGCCCCACCGCGACAAAGGGCGCGACCAGCGGGAAACCGGCGATGGCAGGGATCAGCCAGGTGAGGTTGCCGCCGCTGACCGTCGCCCAGCCGATCGCAAGTCCGGCAAGCACATATACCCCGCCGAAGAACAGCCCGAAGCGCGGCATGGCGAGAAAGTCGCGCACGCCCGCCGCGAGCGCTGCGCGCAGGTCGGCCCAGCCGAGGTCGCTGCGCACCTCGGGTCGCGGCGGCGGGGCGGCAAGCGGCGAGGCTCCATCGATGCCGGTCACGGGCCTCTGTTCCTTCCCGCCGTGCCTACTTGGCCATCTGCGGCTTGAGATGGCGATCGAACCATTCCACCGTACGCTTGAGGGAATCGAGCTGGTTCTCGCGCTTCCTGAAGCCGTGGCCCTCGAGCGGGTAGAACACCGTCTCGACCGTTCGGCCCTTGGCCTTGAGGATGTCCTCCACTTCCTGCGCCTGCCCGCGCGGCACGCGGATGTCGTTCTCGCCCTGGATCGTGAGCAGCGGGGCCTTGGCGTTGGCGATATAGGTGAGCGGGGAAGCGCGGTCGTAGCCTTCGGGGTTCGCCTCGGGCGTGCCCATCAGGCTCCTCAGATAGGCTTTGAGCACCTCGTCCATGTCGCGGTACATGGTGCGCCAGTTGATGATCCCGAACCACTGGACGCCGGCGGCGAACTCGTCGGGCGCCTTGCCGATCGCCATCAGCGTCATGAACCCGCCGTAGGAGCCGCCGAAGATCCCGACGCGCTTGGGATCGACATAGCCGCTGTCGACGAGGAACTGCT
The DNA here is from genome assembly GCF_001557325.1 of Erythrobacter donghaensis. GTDB lineage: Bacteria > Pseudomonadota > Alphaproteobacteria > Sphingomonadales > Sphingomonadaceae > Erythrobacter > Erythrobacter donghaensis_B. The sequence goes on along the minus strand of NZ_LSJS01000177.1, from coordinate 21,231 downwards.
TGGCGGCGATGGTGTCCTTGAGGTCGCCGCCGCCCAGGTCGTCGTAATTGGCCGCCTGGAACGCCTTGCCGTAGCCGGTCGAGCCGCGGAAATTGGGGGCGATGATGACATAGCCGCGGCTCGCGAGCGCGGCGGCGACATCGTCGAAAAAGTCGTCGGTCTTGCCCGTCGGCCCGCCGTGGGGAATGACGATCGCGGGGTTGCTGCCGTCGCGCTTGAGGTTCGCAGGCATGGTGACGAGCGCGCTGATGAGCGTGCCGTCGAAGCTCTTGTAGGTCACCATCTGCGAGCCGGCGAGCGCCTCGGGCCGCAGGCTGGCAAGCGCGAGCTGCGTGATCGGCCGGACGCTGTCGTCGGCAAGGTCGTAGCGGTTCAGTTCGCCCGAGACATTGGCCGCCATGTTGACCACCAGCAGCGATTTGCCGTCGGGCGAGCGCGGTTCGAGGCCGGAGGTGAAGTTGATCCCCTGCGGCAGCTTGAGCGGGGATTCCGTGCCGCTCGCCAGATCGACCCGCACCAGCTTGCTGCGCAGGTCGTCGCTGCTCTCGACCAGCAGCGCCTTGCCGTCACGGGTGAAGCGCAGCGCGGACTGATCCCAGGGGATCGGCTGCAACCATTTCCACGCGCCCGAGGCTAGGTCGTAGAGGCCTGCATGGGGCCGGCCGGTATCGACATCGGTGGTGACCGCGATCCATTTCCCGTCGGGGCTGATGTCGGCGAGCGCGTAGATCGTCTTGTCCTTGGCGAGCACCCGCGTGGCCTTGCCGGTGGCGACATCGACGCGCCAGATTTCGGTCGTGGTCGAATCGATCTTTTCGCGGTTGGCGTAGATCGTCCTGCCGTCATCGGCCCAGACGCGGGCGCTCCAGCCGAAATCGGGATCGGTCTCGGCGGTCAGCACACGCACGCTGCCGTCGGGGGCGAGGACGGCGAGGTTGGACTGCGCTTCGCTCTTCTTCTTCACCGACAGCGCGATCAGGCCGTCGGCGCCGCCGGGCACCATGCCGGTTTCGCTGAGGTCGGGGGTGTTCGTGATCCGCTGGGTCGCGCCGCCGGTGGTGGGGACACGGTAGATGTCGTAATATTCATCGCCCCCGGCGTCCTGCCGGAAATAGAGCCACTTGCCGTCGCGCGAGGCGGCGAGGCCGCCCTGGCTCTCGTCAGACTGGGTCATCTGCAGCGGCCAGCTGCCGTTCGCATCCGTGCGCCAGATATTGAAGCGCCCGGTGAGGTTGGTGACGATAAAGATGTGCTTGCCGTCCGCGCTCCACGTCACCCCGCCGACCCCGCGCGAATTGCCGATGTCCTCGAGCGGCACTTCGCGCGCTTGCGGGTTGACGGGCGATTGGAGGCTCTTCGGATCGGTCACGGGCCGTTCGGGTGTGGCGATCTGTGCGGCGAGCGGTGCGGCGCTCAGCAGCAGGAAGGTGGCAATCATCGAACGCATGTGAAATCCCCCCCGGGACAGTCGCGTTGGTGCGCGTGGCGGTTTGATACCACCACGGCGCGCCAGTTCCAGCCGGAAATGCAGCGATGAAGCCTCAGGTGGCGCGCGCCACAGCCGAATTCGCCGCGCTGAGCACAGCGCGCACGCTCGCCGTGGCGATGTCCTCGTCGATCCCGCAGCCCCAGATGGTGCGGCCATCGGGCGCGCGGCATTCGAGATAGGCGGCTGCACGCGCATCGGTGCCGGCGCCGAGCGCGTGCTCGGTGTAGTCGATCACCTCGAGCTCGACCCCGAAGGCCTGACGGAGCGTGCCCATCACGCTCGAGATCAGCCCGTTGCCGCGGCCCGAGACCGATTGTTCGGTGCCGTCCACCGCGATGGTGCCCGCGAAGATCCGCGTGCCGTCAGCCGCGCGGCTCTCCTCGTAGCGGACGAGCTGGAAGTGCTTGGGGTGGATCTTGACGTGATAGGCGCGGCGGAACGCGTCCCAGATGTCGGCGGCATTGAGCTCGCGGCCCAGCGCGTCGGCCATGGCCTGCACGTGCTTCGAGAAATCCGCCTGCATACGCTTGGGGAGCTTCAGCCCCTGGTCCTTCTCCAGCACCCAGGCAAAGCCGCCCTTGCCGGACTGCGAATTGACCCGGATCACCGCCTCGTAGCTGCGCCCGAGATCGGCCGGGTCGATGGGGAGGTATGGCACGCGCCAGAACTCGTCGTTCTGCGTCTCGCGCGCCTCGAAGCCCTTCTTGATCGCGTCCTGGTGGCTGCCGGAAAAGGCGGTGTAGACCAGTTCCCCGCCATAGGGGTGGCGCTGGTGGACGGGGAGGTCATTGCAATAGGTAACGGTCTCGATCACCCGGTCGATATCCGAGAAGTCGAGCCCCGGGTCGACACCCTGTGTGTAGAGGTTCAGCGCCATAGTCACGAGGCAGCAATTGCCGGTGCGCTCGCCATTGCCGAACAGGCAGCCCTCGACGCGGTCGGCGCCCGCCATCAGGCCGAGTTCCGCCGCCGCGACCCCGGTGCCGCGGTCGTTGTGGGTGTGAAGCGAGATCACCGCAGCTTCACGGTTTGGCAGGTGACGGGTGAAATATTCGATCTGGTCGGCGTAGATGTTGGGGGTCGCCGCCTCGACCGTGGCGGGCAGGTTGAGGATGATCGGGTGGTCGGGAGTGGGGCGGAGCACCTCCATCACCGCCGCGCAGACCTCTATGCTGAAGTCCAGCTCGGCCGTGGAGAAGGTCTCGGGCGAATACTGGAAGTGCCAGTCGGTGCCGGGATAGCGCGCGGCTTCATCCCGCATCACCTTGGCGCCCGCGACGGCGATCGCCTTCACTTCCTCGCGGCTCATGCGGAACACGATGTCGCGCCACGCCGGCGAAACGGCGTTGTAGAGGTGGACGATAGCCGCCCGCGCGCCCTCAAGGCTGGCAAAGCTGGTGCGGATCAGGTCTTCGCGGGCTTGCGTCAGCACCTGGACGATCACGTCCTCGGGGATCGCATCCGACTTCACGAGGCCGGAAATGAAATCGAACTCAGTCGCGCCCGCGCTGGGAAAACCGATCTCGATTTCCTTGAGGCCGACCTCGACCAGCAGATCGAAGAAGCGGCGCTTCTTCACCGCGTCCATCGGATCGATGATCGACTGGTTGCCGTCGCGCAGGTCGGTTGAAAGCCAGCGCGGCGCTTGGGCGATCACGCGGCCCGGCCACTGGCGGTCGGGCAGGTCGATCTGGCCGAAGGGACGATATTTGGCGGAAGGATGCTTGAGCATGGGCATGGGAGACGGCTCGTCGCGAGAAGATCGGGGAGGCTGCGGCAGGTTACCCTTGGGAGCGGCGCCGCGCCGTCCGGGACGCGCGGCCTGCTACGCCCAAGGGCGCATAAGTCGAAGCAGCAGCGCAAGACCGTTCCGCGTCATGGGCCGCGTCATTGCCGATTATTGCGCGCTGCGCAAGCCGGGAATGGCCCGGATTGCCCGTTAGCCCTAGCCGCAGCGCGCGTCGCGGATGATGTTCTGCGCATCGAGCATGATCGAGAGGCGCGGATTGGTCGGATCGGGATTGACGTTGCCGATGCTGCCGTAGGTGACGAAGCGCAGGTTGTCGGTGCGGCCGAGCACCTTGGCGATCTCCGCGCGGGTGGCCTGATCGGCGAGCTTGCCGATGAAGGGGCCCATCAGCGGCGCGCCGCAGGTCTTTGCGGCCGGGTCGGTCAGCGTGCCGGGCGCGAAGGGGCCGGGCGCGGCACCGGGCATGGGCTGGGCGACGGTCGGCGCGACGGTGCCCTGCGCCACCGGCACGCCGCCCGCTCCCGGCGTAGCCTCGCCCTTGCCGATGCGCGCGGCGAAACTGTCGGCATCGTTGCCGCTCGGCTCGGGCTCGCTCCCGCAAGCGGAGAGCAGGAGCGCAAGAGCGGGAAGAGCAAAGGCGAAGGCGCGCGCGGTGGTCATTTTGTCAGATCCCCTGAATTCGAGCGTGCCAGCCCAAACGCCCGCTGCGTTACCGGTTTATGACATTTCTGTATTCCCCACCACTTTGTTGCATGCGGGCGGGCCACAATTCAGTGTCGCTGCCGGATGCGCTCGCCCGTCAGCTGGTCGATGCGCGTCACCCCCATCAGCCGCATTCCGCGCTCGATCTCGTCCTTGAGGATGCCGAGCGCGCGTTCGACTCCGGGCTGGCCCGCAGCGGCAAGGGCGTAGAGGTAGAGCCGTCCGCCCGAGGCCGCGCTCGCGCCGCTGCACAGGGCCTTCAGCACATGGGTGCCGCGCCGCACGCCGCCGTCGCAGATGATCTCGATCCGGCCGCCGACCGCATCGACGATCTCGGGCAGCTGATCAAAGGGGGCGCGGGAACCGTCCAATTGCCGCCCACCGTGGTTCGAGATCATGATCGCATCGGCGCCGATCTCCACCGCCCGGCGCGCATCGCCCGCGCTCATGATGCCCTTGAGCACGAAAGTCCCGCCCCAGTCCTGCCGGATCCGCGCGGCGGTGTCCCAGTCCATCGCGGTGTCGAGCATGGTGTTGAAGTATTCCGCGATGCTCACCGCCTTGCCCGATCCTTCGGTCACGTGGGTGTCGAGGTTGGGGAGGCGGAATTTTTCCCGGAAAACATAGTCGAGCGTCCACTTCGGACGGGTGGCATAGCTGATGACGCTCGCCGGGGTGAAGCGCGGCGGGGTGGTGAAGCCGCTGCGCAGGCACCGCTCGCGCTTGCCCGAGACGATAGTATCGACTGTCAGCGCCAGCGCATCGAACTTCGCGGCCTGGCAGCGCGCGATCATGTGTGCGTTCAGGCCCTTGTCCTTGTGGACATAGAGCTGGAACAGCTTGGGCCCGCTGGTGAGCGCGGCGATTTCCTCGATCGAGCGCGTGGCGAGGCTCGAGATGCCGAACCACAGCCCGTATTTCTCGGCTGCACGCGCAACCGCCCGCTCGCCCTCCCAGTGGAAGGCGCGCTGCACCGCGGTGGGCGAGAGCACCAGGGGCAGGGCGGACCGCCGCCCTAGGATGGTGCAGGAAGGGTCGATCTCGGCCACGCCCGCGAGCACGTCGGGCACCAGATCGACGTCGGCGAAGGCGGCGGTGTTCCTCGCCCTCGTCAGCTCGTCATCGGCCGCGCCGTCGATATAGTCGAACACCGGGAAGGGCAGCCGCGCCTTCGCCAGCTTGCGGAAATCGTCGATGTTGTGACAATCGGAAAGGCGCATGACGGGGGGAAGCCTTGAAGCAACCGCTTCGCCAAGTCGACGGTTTTTGTGCCGGGCCCGACACCTTTTGCCGGTGTAACCTTTCGAGGTGAGCGCGCGAAAGACGGGCAATCCGGTCGTGCGGCATGCCTGCCGACGGCCCCAGGCACAAGGATCGAACCGATGAAGACTGCCCGCCTGCTTCTCGCCCTCGCGGCGCTCGCCGCCCCGCTCGGCCTTGCCGTGCCTGCCCCCGCGCTCGCCGATGGCGGGATCTACGCCAGCGCGGGCAAGATCGCGGTCGGCGGCTATGACACGGTCAGCTATTTCCGCGGGCAGGGCAAGCCGGTCAAGGGCAATGCCCAGTTCAAGGTGAGCTGGAAGGGTGCCGAATGGCGCTTCGCGAGCGCCGCGAACGCCGCCGCCTTCAAGGCCAACCCCGCCGCCTACGCCCCGCAATATGGCGGGCATTGTTCCTGGGCGATCGCGCAGGGCTATCTCGCGCCGGGCGATCCGACCGCTTACGACATCGTCGGCGGCAAGCTCTACCTGAACTACGACCAGGGCATTCGTGCCAAGTGGCGCAAGGACATCTCCGGCTTCATCGCCAAGGGTGGCCCCAACTGGGCGAAGATCCCGGCAGGCAAGGTTTACGGCGGATCGTCCTGGTTCGGACTCTGATCCGCCGAACTGAGGGTGACTGGCGGGCTCCCCCCCCTTTGCGGCCTGCCAGTCACTCTTTTTTCATCGAGGACTACTGCTTTTCGAAGGCGACGCTGATGTCGAGTTCGACCTCGTCGCCGACGAAGGGGATATAGGCATCGACCCCGAAGTCCGAACGCTTGATGCTGGTCTCGGCCTCGAAGCCGATCGTCGCCTTCTTGTTGAACGGATTGTTGCCCGCGCCGGTGAACTCGGCTGCAAAGGTGACGGGCCGGGTGATGCCGTTAAGCGTCAGGTTGCCGGTGATCATCGCGGTCATCCCCTCGGCCTTGACCGAGGTGGAGACGAAGCGGGCGGGCGCAGGAGCAGGGCCGAAGAAATCGGGCTTGCCGCCATCCTTGCCGGGGCGCAGCAGGTGATCGGTGAGCGCCTTGCTGGCGGTGGTGACATTGGCGACGGGGATCGTCACGTCGACCTTGGCGGCGTCGGGATTGGCCGGATCGATCGTGAGCGTGCCGGCCACGTCGCCGAAGATGCCGTAATAGTCGTTGAAGCCGAAGTGGTTCACCTCCCACCCGATCAGCGAGTGGGCAGGGTCGGCGGCATAGGTTCCAGCGGTGACGCGTGCGGGGTCTTTGGCGCCGGGGACCTGGGCTGCGCCCTGCGCGGTGAGCGCCGGGGCGAAGGCGGCGGCGCCCGCCGCGAAGGCAAGGGCGGTGACGGCAGCGAGGGTGGTGCGGTTCATCGGCAGGGGTCTCCTCATGGTGTGGCAGACCAATACCCGACGCCCCGCGATGGTTCCACCGCCCGCCGCAAGAGGCGGGCGGTGAAAATCTTTCAGGCCTAGTTCTTCGCCTTGTCGACCAGCTTGTTGGCGGCGATCCACGGCATCATCGCGCGCAGCTTCTCGCCGGTCTGCTCGATCGGGTGCGCGGCGGCCTGCTTGCGCGCGGCCTTCAGCTCGGGCTGGCCCGCGCGGTTGTCGAGCACGAAGTTCTTCACGAAGCGGCCCGACTGGATGTCGGCGAGCACGCGCTTCATCTCGGCCTTGGTCTCGGCGGTGATGATGCGGGGCCCGGTGGTGATGTCGCCATATTCGGCCGTGTTGCTGATCGAATAGCGCATGTTGGCGATGCCGCCTTCATAGAGCAGGTCAACGATCAGCTTGGTTTCGTGGAGGCACTCGAAATAGGCCATTTCGGGGGCGTAGCCGGCCTCGACCAGCGTCTCGAAGCCCGCCTGGATCAGGTGGGTGATCCCGCCGCACAGCACGGCCTGCTCGCCGAACAGATCGGTTTCGCATTCCTCGCGGAAGTTGGTCTCGATGATCCCCGAGCGCCCGCCGCCGACGGCCGAGGCATAGGCGAGGGCGACGTCATGCGCCGCGCCGCTCGCGTCCTGATGCACCGCGATGAGGCAAGGCACGCCGCCGCCCTTCACGTATTCGGAGCGGACGGTGTGGCCCGGACCCTTGGGCGCGATCATGATCACGTCGATATCGGCAGGCGGCTCGATCAGGCCGAAATGGATGTTGAGGCCATGGGCGAAGGCAAGCGCGCTGCCGGGCTTCATGTGGCCCTTGAGGTCGTTCTCCCAGATCGCGGCCTGATGCTCGTCGGGCGCGAGGATCATGATGATGTCGGCCCACTGCGCCGCTGCGGTGTTGGAGAGCACCTTGAAGCCCGCGCCTTCCGCCTTCTTCGCGGTCGCCGACCCTTCGCGCAGCGCGATGGCGACTTCGGCGACGCCAGAGTCGCGCAGGTTCTGGGCATGGGCGTGGCCCTGCGAGCCGTAGCCGACAATCGCGACCTTCTTGGGCTTGATCAGGTTCAGATCGGCGTCGGCGTCGTAATAGACTTTCATTTTATCTTCCTCGTCATTCCGGCGAAGGCCGGAACCCAGTTCCGGCGGTAGTGAAAATGGATCCCGGCCTGCGCCGAGAAGACGGGTAAATGTATATCTAGGCCCCCTGCGCCCCGCGCATCATGCCCACGATCCCGGTGCGGCCGACCTCGACCAGCCCCAGTTCGCGCATCAGGGCGATGAAGCTGTCGACCTTGTCGGGCGGGCCGGTGATTTCGAAGATGAAGCTTTCGGTGGTGGTGTCCACGGGGCGCGCGCGGAAAATGTCGGCGAGGCGCAGCGCCTCGACGCGCTTTTCGCCGGTGCCGGTGACCTTGATGAGCGCCAGTTCACGCTCCACGTGGGGCCCTGCGGTGGTGAGATCGGTGACCTTGTGCACCGGCACCAACCGCTCCAATTGCGCCTCGATCTGGTCGATCACCGAGGGCGGCCCGTTGGTGACGATGGTGATGCGGCTGACCGCATGGTCTTCGGTGATGTCGGCCACGGTGAGGCTGTCGATGTTATAGCCGCGCGCGGTGAACAGGCCGGTGATCTTGGCGAGGATCCCGGGTTCGTTGTCGACGGTGACGGCGAGCACGTGGCGCTCGGAGGCCGCTTCGGCAATCTTCATGGGCATGGGAGTGTCCTTAGACCAGCGCCTTGGCTTCGTCGTCCATCGTGCCGTCGACCTTGTCGCCGTAGAGCAGCATCTCGGTGTGCGCTGCGCCCGACGGGATCATCGGCAGGCAGTTGGCATCCTGCGCGACAAGGCAATCGACGATCACCGGGCCGGGATGGTCGAGCATCCGCATGATGCCATCGTCCAGATCGCGCTCCGCGGTGATGCGGATGCCCTTCCAGCCATAGGCCTCGGCGAGCTTCACGAAATCGGGGAGGCTGTCGGAGTAGCTGTTCGAATAGCGGCTCTCATAGGTCAGTTCCTGCCACTGGCGGACCATGCCCATGTATTCGTTGTTCAAGATGAAGATCTTGACCGGCAGGCGATACTGGCTCGCAGTGCCGAGTTCCTGAATGTTCATCTGGATCGAAGCTTCGCCCGCAATGTCGATCACCAGCGCGTCGGGGTGGCCGAGCTGCGCACCGATGGCGGCGGGAAGGCCATAGCCCATCGTGCCGAGGCCCCCGCTGGTGAGCCACTTGTTGGGGTCCTCGAAGCCGAAATACTGCGCCGCCCACATCTGGTGCTGACCGACCTCGGTGGTGATGATCGGCTTGCGCTTGTGGGTCAGGGCATGGAGCCGCTCGACCGCCTTTTGCGGCATGATCATGCCGGGGTTCTTGGCCGAGCGTTCAGGGTAAGCGAGGCATTCGCGCGCGCGCCAGCCGGCGATGCGGGCCTTCCACTCGCCGAGGTCCTGCGCCTTGCGGGCACCCCATGCCTCGATCATCTGGCCGAGCACCGTCCCGCAATCGCCGAGGATCCCGAGATCGACCGGCACCACCTTGTTGATCGAGGAGCGGTCGATATCGATGTGGATCTTCTTGGAATTCGGCGAGAAGGCATCGAGCCGTCCCGTGACGCGATCGTCGAAGCGTGCGCCGATGCACACCATCACGTCACAGGTGTTCATCGCCATGTTGGCTTCGTAGGTGCCGTGCATCCCGAGCATCCCCAACCAGTCGGGGTGCGTGCTCGGGAAGGCGCCGAGGCCCATCAGGGTCGAGGTGACCGGCGCGCCGGTGATGTCCTGAAAGCGGCGCAGCAGCGCGCTCGCCTCCGGCCCCGAATTGATCACGCCGCCGCCGGTGTAGAGGATCGGGCGGTGGGCGGCGGCGATCAGCTCCACCGCCTCGATGATCTGCTCGGGCGGCGCGACGGTCTGGGGCGCGTAGCGGTGCGATCCGGCCCGAATGAGCGCGCGACGTTCCGAGGGGATCGCGATCTGGACGTTCTTGGGGATGTCGATCACCACCGGGCCGGGGCGTCCGGTGGTTGCGATCTGGAAGGCCTCCTTGATCGTCGCGGCAAGATCGGCCGGGTCCTTCACGAGGTAATTGTGCTTGGTGCAGTGGCGCGTGATGCCGATCGTGTCGGCTTCCTGAAAGGCGTCGGTCCCGATCAGCGCGGTCGGCACCTGACCGGTGATCACCACCATCGGGATCGAATCCATCCACGCATCGGCAATGCCGGTGATCGCGTTGGTCGCGCCGGGGCCGGAGGTGACCAGCACGACGCCGGGCTTGCCGGTCGCACGGGCATAGCCTTCCGCGGCGTGGGCCGCGCCGGCTTCGTGGCGGACGAGGATGTGGCGGATGCGTTCATCGCCGAACAGCTCGTCATAGATCGGGAGCACCGCGCCGCCCGGGTAACCGAACACGAACTCGACGCCCTGTTCGATCAAGCCCTCGACGAGGATCGCCGCGCCGCTCATCGCGGTGGTGTTGGCGGAAGGGGCAGGGGCCGGATCACCGGGCACGGGGAACTCCATCGGTAGGCGCTTCCATAAGCAAACCGGCCCGACGCAGCGGGTGCGCATCGGGCCGAGTGACATCGCCGCTAGTGGTCATAATCTGCCAAGTCAAGCTCTATTCGCGCAACAATGATGCGAAAGCTGCGCCAATGTCGATATTTTCCGACTCCCAATCGGGGTGTACCCGGGGCCACTCGGGCGGGGGCTGGCGCCGGAACCAGGTGAACTGGCGCTTGGCGTAGTTGCGGGTCGCCTGGCTCCCGGCCGCGACGACTTCATCCGCCTCGATCTCGCCCGCCAGCCACGCGGCGATCTCCGGCACGCCGATCGCGCGCATCACCGGCAGCTCGGGATCGAGCCCGCGGGCGAGCAGCGCTTCGACCTCGGCGATCGCCCCATTGTCGAGCATCGCCTCGAATCGCAGGTCGCAGCGGTCATAGACCCACTGGCGCTCGGGCTCGACGATCAGCGGGTGGAGCGTCACCTCCTCGGCGATCCCGCCCGCCTTGGCGCGCTGCCAGTCGCCGAGCGTCACCCCGGTGGCGCGCTTGACCTCTAGCGCGCGGGCGATGCGCTGGCTGTCACCGGGGTCGAGCATCAGGGCGCGCTCGGGGTCCTCGATCTGGAGCAGCTTGTAGGCGTCGGCCGGTTCCATCGCCCGCACCGCGGCGCGCACCGCGGGGTCGATCTCGGGTATGGGGGCAATGCCTTCGAGCAGCACCTTGAGGTAGAGCCCGGTGCCGCCGACCAGGATCGGCACTGCATCGCTCGCGTGGCATTCGGCGATCTCGGCCTTCGCGCGCGCGGCCCACTGGGCGGCCGAGCAGGCCTCTGCGCCGTCCCACGCGCCGAACAGCCGGTGCTCGATCCCCTCCATCTCCTCCTCGGAAGGCCGCGCGGAGAGCACCTGCAGGTCGGCATAGACCTGCGCGGAATCGGCGTTGACGATGACTGCGGGTCGCCCCTCGGCCTCGAGGCGATGGGCGAGCGCGAGCGCAACCGCGCTCTTGCCGCTGGCGGTCGGCCCTGCGATGAGCGCGAGCGGATTTTCGGGAGTGACAGGAATGCTCATTGCGCGGCTGATAGCAGAGACTGAGACATGTGAAACGCGTCTCGATGCGCTGGTCGCCGCGCTCGCTGAGGCGGGGGTGCAGGTGACGGCGGCAGCGTTGCCTGAAGGAAGTGCTGGGCCCGAGGGCGATGCGGGCGTGCTCGAGCTCCAGATGGACGGATACGACGCGGCGGCGGTGCTGGCGGCGATCGACCACACCTTCGCGCCGCCTGCGATGCTGGTCGCGCAGGGAGGCATTGCCGTGCCACGCCTGTTCGTCTCGGACATGGATTCGACCATGATCGGGCAGGAATGCATCGACGAGCTCGCCGATTACGCCGGGATCAAGTCGCAGATCGCCGCAATCACCGAGCGGGCGATGCAGGGCGAGCTCGATTTCGAGGCCGCCCTGCGCGAACGTGTCGCGCTGCTGGCTGGGCTGGAGGAGGGCGCGATCCACGCCTGCCTCGCCGAGCGCATCACCGCCTCGCCGGGCGCGAAGACGCTGGTGGCGACGCTCGCCGCGCTCGGCGCCCGCACGGTGCTGGTGACAGGCGGCTTCCACCACTTCGCCGATCCCGTGGCCGAGATGCTCGGCTTCCACCGCGTGGTCGGCAACCGCCTCGCGGTCGAGGGCGGCAAGCTCACCGGCGGTCTGGTTGGGCCGATCACCGATTCCGCGGTCAAGGCCGCAGTGCTGCGCGAGGAGCTGGCGGGGCTGGGCGAGGAGGCGCTCTCGCTCGCCACGGGGGACGGGGCGAACGACATTCCGATGATCGAGGCTGCGACCTACGGCTTTGCCTATCGCGCCAAGCCCAAGGCGCGCGCGGCGGCGAACGGCCGGGTGGATGCAGCAGACCTGACTGCTGTCCTCACCCTGCTCGGCGTGCCGCAGGCGGATTGGCGCGTTAATTGATCGTGCGAAGGGCACGGCTCGTCGCAAACAAGGTTTCAAACCGCGAACCGAATCAGTTATTAACATTCATGTAAGCAAGCTGCGGCTACACCCCCGGCTTCAGCACAGGAATGGCCCGCATGACCCAGACCGCTCGCGACCAGTACACCCGCATGTTCGCCGCCGACGGCACGGTGCTGCTGCACCCCGACCGACCGCAGGCGAAGTACCGCCCGATGCGCGCAGTGCAGAACTTCCGGATGCTGATGAAGGACAAGGAGGACACCGCGGCGGTGTTCCGGATCTTCGAATCGCTGCCGTCCAAGGATTTCCTGCCGCGCATCGCCCGCCTCGCGCTTTCCGAAACGGGCGCCGAACTGCGCCGGACCGAGCCGCGCCTGCCCGAGATCCTCGATGATCACGCGATGCTGCGCCGCACACCCAAGGGCAGCCTCGCCCATGCCTATTGCGACTTCATGGAAGCCGAGGGACTGACCGCCGCGGGCCTCGTCGCCGAGGCCGAACGCAGCGGACGCCCGCGCTTTCCCGACCTGGTCGAATGGTATCTCAACCGTTCACGCGACACGCATGACCTGTTCCACGTGCTCACCGGCTATGGCCGCGATGCATTGGGCGAGGCGTCGGTGCTGCTGTTCACCCATGGCCAGAACCCGAGCCAGGGGCACCTCCTGATCGGCTATGCCGGTGCGGCCAACATCAAGAAGATGGCGAAGGGCTCCAAGGCGCCGGTGTTCGGCGCCGTGCGCGAGGCGCATCGCATCGGCAAGGGCGCGCCGCCGCTGATCGCGCAGCCGGTCCGCCAGCTGCTCGAACGGCCGCTCGAGGACGTGCGCTCGGCCTTGCGCATCCCGCAGCCGGTCAAGTATCGCGAGTGCCACCGCGTCTGGCGGGCCGAGGGTATCGATCCCTACAACCTCCTCGCCAGCCGCGAGCCGGCCGAGCAGGAGCTTCTGGCGGCCTAAGGAGCGTTACAGCCAGCTGGCGATCTGTGTCAGCGGCTTCTTGCGCAGGGCATGGGCCGGGACGGTCGCGTCCGGCGCAGGTCGTCCGGCGACCACGATCATCACCGGCTTTTCCCACTCGGGCCGCCCGCAAACCCGGCGCAGGAACCCCATCGGCGAGGGCGTGTGGGTGAGCGTTGCCACGCCTGCCTCGTGCAGCGCCGCGATCAGCATCCCGCAAGCGATCCCGACGCTTTCGTTGACGTAGTAGTTCTGCGTCGCCCCGTCCTCGTCGATCCCGCCCTTCCTCTGGGCGAAGACCACGATCAGCCACGGCGCGATTTCGAGGAAGGGCTTGTCGGCATCGGTCCCGAGCGGCCCGAGCGCGGCGAGCCACTCCTCGCCCGCCTTGGCAATTTCCCCGTCCGCGCCGTAGAAGCGCCGCTCCTCGGCCTCGGCAGCCTCGCGGATGGCACGCTTGGTTTCGGGCGAGGACACCACGGCGAAGTGCCAGGGCTGGTGGTTCGCCCCCGATGGTGCGCTGCCCGCCGCATCGATCGCCGCCTCGATCACCTCGCGCGGCACCGGCTCGTCGGTAAACCAGCGGCAGGTGCGCCGCGCGCGCAGCTTTGCCGCGAGCGCGCGGGCGCGGTCGATCGCCTCGGCATCGGCAAGCGGCTCGAGCGCGTAGGGCAGAGCGTCGTGATCATTCATCGGGGCGTGTTGAACCTCGGTCGGGAGGGGCATGGACTATTAACTGACACTCATGTAAGTAGCGTCTCAGGAACCCAATTCGCGAATCGCGCCAAGGACACTACATGATGGCTGTCACCGATCTTCCCCTGATTGCCCCCGATCGCAAGACCTCGGGGTTCCGGCCACTGAAGGTGCTTCACCATTTCGGCAAGCTGGTCGAGGACAAGGAGGACACCGAGCAGGTGTTCCACATCATCGAGGCGACCAAGGGCAGGAAGAGCCACGCGCAGGCGCGCGCCTTCGTCACCTCGCCTGAAGGCCGGCGGATGATGGCCGAAGGCGTCGACCTGCCCAACATGCTCGACGATCACGCGCGCTGGGCCGATTGCGGGCCCGAGACGGTGGCGGCGCATTACATCGCCTTCATGAAACGCGAGGGGCTCTCGGCCGCGGGGCTGGTGGCGGAGAGCCACAAGTGGGCACCGCCCGAAAACCTGCCGCAGGACCAGACCCAGTGGTATTTCGACCGGCTGCGCGACACGCATGACCTGTTCCACGTCCTCACCGGCTATGGCCGTGACGCGCTGGGCGAGGCGAGCCTGCTCGGCTTTTCTTACGAGCAGAACCACAACAAGGGCATCCTGTTCATCGCCTATGCCGGCGCGCGGCAGATCAAGAAGGTGAGCGGCACCAAGGCGCCGCTGTTCGCCGCGATCAAGGAAGGCCGTGCGCTGGGCCGCGCCGCTGCCAAGATCGCGCACCAGGACATCGCCGCGCTGATGCGCGAGGATATCTCGGCGGCGCGGGCGCGGCTGAACATCGGCAAGCCCGAGATCTACCGCCAGTGCCTCGCAATCCTCCAGAGCGAAGGCATCGCGCGAGAACAGCTGACGCTCGGCGGGGCGCAGGCGGCGTAACGCCTCAGCGCAGTTCCTTGCGGATCACCAGCTTGAGGCCCGACCAGGTCTCGTCGATGGCGCAGACCTTGGTGTCGACGAGGCCCAGCGGCAGGCACAGCTCGCGGATCGTGTCCTCGGTGATGTCGGTCGGGACCTTGGAGGCCTTCTTGGGCCAGCTGACCCAGATCTGACCATCGGGCGCGATCTGGTGGCGCAAGGTCGTGAGGTGCTCCGCCAGCGCCGCCTTCTCGGTGACGAAGACATGCGCGGCGTCGATCCCCTCGGCGGGGTCGGCAACGAAGCTCAGTTCGAGCGCGTATTCGTCGATCTCGTCGATCACGTGCTCGGGCATGGCGTCGAACCACACCCGCATGCCGTCCCGCAAGGTGAGCTTCTTGGCGAGCGGCGTGCCGGAATAGCCGGACGACGCCATCAGCCCTCCATCCACTCCGCGAAGAAGCGCTGGTTGGCCGTGCGCAACTCCGCAAGGGGCACGCCCAGCACCGAATCGCCGCCGACCGTGCCGATGCGCTGGAAGCCGATCTGCGCGGTCTCGTCGTTGCGCGTGCCCTTGGAGAGCGCCTCGTTCAATGCGGCGACATCGGGGACGGTGACGAGGTAGCGGCCCTGATCCTCGCCGAACCACCACTGTGCGGGGGTATAGGCGGGGTGACGATAGCCCCGCCTGTCCAACTCTGCGGCTACCTTGCGGGCCTCTGCCTCGCGGCCCAGCCGCTTGAGCAGAACGAACCGCTCGTCATCGGCACCGGGCAGGGCGGGCAGGCTTTCGAGGCCTTTGGTCCAGTAGGCGCGCGCAGCCTCGATCTCTCCGAGCCGGGCCTCGATTTCGCCAGCGATGATCAGAGCGCTGGTGCGGTTGGCACGATCGGCCTCGCGTGTGGCCTGGGCGATCACCTGCCTCACCGGCCCGCGCGCCTCCGCCGCCTTTCCGCTCGCCAGGGCCAGACGTGCGCGGCCGATGAGCACCTCTTGGCGCAGGACGGTCGACCATTCGGCGTTCGAAGGGTCCTTTGCGACCATCCGGTCGAGCAGCGCCTCGGCCGCGTCCATCAACGCAAGGCTCTCAGCGAGCCGTCCCGCATAGATCAGGGCTTTGGCCTTCTGGATCCTGCCGCCCGCGTCCGACTGCTGCCATTCGGTGTTGTCCGGCTCTATCCGCAGCAATTCCGCGTGAACCGCAATCCCCCTGTCGAAGGATTTCAGCGCAGCCTCAGGTTCGCCCAACTCGAGCTGTACCCCGGCGAGGAATTGCAGCGCCACGCCGAGCCGGTTCTTCGCCACGGCATTGGCCGGGTCGCGCCGCAACACTTGTTCATAGATCGCGATCTCGCGCCTGTGCAGCGCGAGGGCCTCGGAGAGCTTGCCGAGCTTGTCCTTCGATTTCCCCAACCAGTTGGCGGCGATCCCGATCTCGATCTGCTGCGCGGTATCGCTTGGATTGCTGCGGGCGCTCGCCTCGGCCATTTTCAGCGAAGCGGCAAACGCCGGTTCGGCCTCGGCGATGCGGCCCTGGGCATCGAACATCACCCCGAGATTGCTCTCGGCGTAGCTGCTCTCCATCTGCCATTCGGGGTTCTTGGGATCGATCGCCAGCAGCGCGTCGGCGAGGCGCTTGTATTCGCGATACTGCGCCTCGGCGTTCTTCAGCTCGCCGCGGTTATAGGCGATGTACCCGACCCAGAACACGCTCTGGGCGTGGTCGAAGATGCGCTGCGGGTTGTCCGGATCGCGCGCGAGCTGCTCGGCGGTCGAGGCGGCGGCCTCGGTGAAGGCGGCGAGCGCCTCTTCGCTGTCACCGCGCAGGTTGGAGAGCTCGCCCACCAAGAGCAGCGCCCGCGCCCGGCGCCCGAGCGCATCGGCATCGAGGTCGGCGAGCTTCTGCTTGGCGTAGTAATCGAGCGCACGCGTGCCGACCACGTCGAGCGCGTCGAGCCGGCCGACCGGCTCCAGCTTGGCGCGCAGGTCGGTGAGCATGAACTCCACGAGCCCATCGGCCTCGTTGCGCTGGAACTCGGCCTCCTTGCGCGCCTCGACCGCGAACCAGGTCAGCGTGCTCATCACCGCCGCCAGGCTCAGCGAGGCGGCGACCACCGCGCGGGTGCGCAAGGTGCGGCGGCGCTCGTCGCGGCGGACCAGCTCGTCGAGCCCGGTGCCGAGCATCGCCGCGGCGAGCTTCAATCGCGCCATGCGCTTGCCGTCGCCGGTCTCGCGCGCATCGGCGGCGAGCGGTGTGTCGACGGGCGTGTCGGTGACCGCGCCGTCCGCATCCACCAGATGGGTGAGCGCCTTGGGGAAGCACTCGTGGTCGGGATCGCCCGGCTCGCCGCCGACGATCAGCGCCAGCACCTTCGCGGGATCGCGGTGCGTCTTGAACCAGGCGATCTCGCGGTTGACCCATTTCGACCTGGCCGATGTGGCCGAGCAGACCACGATCAGGAATTCGCTCGATGCCAGCGCCGCTTCGACGGCCGCGCCGATGCTGGCCCCGGCGGCCTCCTCCTCGCGGTCCTTGAACAGCGGGTGGAGCCGGGCGGGCACGGGGCCATGGGCGCGTTCCTGGCCGACAAGTGCGCGCGGGGTGCGGTAGGTCTCGAGCCCGTGCTGCAGCCACTTGCCCCACTTTGCATCGGCCCAGCTGTAGCTGATGAACGCCTTGTAGCGGAACGCACCCCCCGGATCGCCCATAGGAACCCCCTGGCTCGCAACCTTGCGGGGCGTGTCGCTCCTCCCCCCGCGGTGCGGCCAGCGCCGAGGCTAGGGCGATTTGGCCGAATAGGCAAACCGATGTGGCAGCTTGCAGCACGCCGCGCGCGACCGCACAGCCATCAGAAGCGCCGCCGATCCGCCAAGCAAGGATAGATCTTCGCATCTTCTCAGCAGCTTGAGGCGAAAAAAGACCCCCCTACAGAAAATCTGAAGTCGCCAATCCCTGCCCCCTGCGCCACAGGGAAGTCCGCTTTGCGGTTCTCCGGCCGGGTCCCTCGAGGGTCGCAACCTGGCTGGAGGTTCGCAAGGATTGCCATCCGCGCGCGGTGCCCTCCGGCTCATTCAATCGCTTGGCAAAGCGGGCTTTTTGTGATCTTGTGCGCAGCGGGCCATCGGGGGGATCGACCATATTCAGGAGGGCTGCTTTGAGCGGGCTGTCGGCAGCGCTCTGCCAGGGCTGCACCGTCGCCCTGCCGGCCGAGGGGCCGACGCGCGAGATCGTCTCGGTCGGCATCACCCGCATCGTCGTTCCCGAACGCAAGGGCAACCTCGTCGCCTTCCGTCGCAGCAGCTTGGGGTTGGGCTTCGGCGATGCGACCGCCTCTGCGGCCTGGCTCGGGTTCGATCGCAGCGAATGGGTGATCGCCGACCCGGCCAAATGCCAGCTGCTGGTGGTTATCCGCGACGACGTGGAGGCCGAGAATGCGGCACGAATTCTGGAATCGTTGAAGGGGGAGGACATATGCTGGGCCAGAGATATGTAGGGCTGCTCGCGTGTGCGGCGCTGCCGCTGTTGGGGGGGTGCGCTTTCCACAGGGACAAGAACCCGCACAATGACGTGCTGGTGTTCGCCACACAGACCAAGTTCGGGGTCGATATTTCCGCGCCAGCCACCAGCGCGACGCTTCCTGCGTTCACGGTTGGCTATAACCGGTCGGAAGCCGTGTGGATGCCGTTGAGGCCCAACGGGACGAATGAGTATCCGGCAATCGGCAAGCTTGAAGGCGATGTGGTCAACGCGCTCAACGCCTGCATGACAAGCCTTGCCTCGATCGTGCCCGACACCGACAAGCGCAAGGCGGCCTGCCTTTCGGCGGTGCTGCCAGCCGGGAAGTATGTCTCGATGGCCACCGGCATAAACAGCGACGTCGGCGGGAACGGACTGGAAATCGACACCTATTCGGTCTTCGCCAGCTTCGGCGCGCGCGGCGGCATTTCCGGCTCGCAAGCCAATGGCGGCCTCGCACAGGTATTCGCGACCGGGATCGCTGCGCAACGGCTGGCGTCGAACCCTCAGGTGGGGAATGCACTAAATACGGCTGCGCCGAACGCTGTGGCGGAAGTAGCCAAAGCAGAGTCGGCAGCAAAGCAGGTCGAGATTAAGTATAGCGCAGGAGAGAATCAAAACCGATTGGAGACGTACGCCACAGGTGGCGCGGACGATACCGAACGCAAACGTCGGCTCAGAAATCTGAATCAGGCAATGCAAAATGCTGGGCTAGGCACCACGCCCGACGAGCTTTTGACATTGATTGCGGGAGGTACCGAAGCCAACCGGGCACGGCTCATCGAAGAAGTCAAAAAGATCGAGAATAATTCAGATGCTCTCAAAGATCTGATCTAAATCGCTTCAAGGAGGTCAGAAATGGCAAGCCAAAAGATCGTTATGACTGATGTGCCCATCGAAAAACTTCAGATTTACAAAAAGATGGCAGAAAACTTGGGCGGAAAGTTCGTCTCGGTTCAACAGGAACCTGACGGCGAATTCACTGTCGTGATCCTGCTTCCAGACAGCATGCCAGGGTCCTAAAGCATATCAAAGGACACCAGCCCCCGCCGCCCCGGCTCGCCGAGCCATCGCGCGCTCACCCCCCAGACGCACGCGATGACCTCTGCGGCGAGCGCCTCGGTGGGGGCCCCTTCGGCCACCAGGCGGCCCTCGCGCAGCACCAGCACGTGATCGGCGTGGTTCATCGCCAGCGCCAGATCGTGGAGCACCACCACCACCCCCTGCCCGGCACCCGCGCAAGCCTTGAGGTGGGCGATCAGGCCGAGTTGATGCGCCAGATCGAGCGCAGCGAGCGGCTCGTCGGCGAGGATCCAGCGCGGCTCTCCCGCCAGCACTCGCGCCAAGAGCACCCGCGCGCGCTCGCCGCCCGAGAGGCGGCTGACAGGGCGGTGGCGCAGCGCCTCGAGATCGAGCGCGGCGAGCGCCGCCTCCACCGCCGCTGTCCCCCGGTCGCGCCACGGCAGGCGGCCGAGTGCGACGAGGCTCTCCACGCTTACGTCCCAGGCGATGTCGGGGCTTTGCGGCAGGTAGCCGATCGCCTGGGCCCGTGCCCGCGGGGCCAGCGCGGACAGCGGGTTGCCATCGAGCGTCACCGCCCCGCCTGACGGCTCGAGCAGCCCGGCGAGCGCGAGCAGGAGCGAAGACTTGCCCGCGCCGTTGGGGCCAACAATCGCAGTGATCCGCCCCGGCGCGAGCGCGGCCGTGAGGCCCGCAACCACGGTCCGTCCGCCGCGCGTCAGGGTGAGGTTCTCCGCCGCCAGCATCACAGCCTCCCCTTGCGCATCCGCACCAGCAGCCAGCCGAAGAACGGCGCGCCGATCAGCGAGAGCGCGATGCCGAGGCGCAGCTCGGTCACCAGCGGCAGCACCCGCACGATGCTGTCGGCGGCGAGCACGAGGCAGGCCCCCGCAAGCGCGCTCGGCAGGATCAGGCTCGAGGGCAGCCGATCGGTCAGCGGGCGCACCAGATGGGGCACGACGAGGCCGACGAAGCCGATGATGCCGGCGACCGCCACGCCCGCGCCGACCGTCAGGCCGATGCCGATGACGAGCAGCCCCAGCAGCCGCTTCGGCTCCACCCCGAGCGAGCGCGCCGCCGCCTCGCCCAGCGTCAGCGCGTCGAGGCTTCGCGCCGCCAGCGCCAGCACGCCGATCCCCGCACACGTCAGCGGCGCGGCGATCACGACCTCGCGCCACGAGCGGTCGGTGAGCGCGCCGTTGAGCCACAGCACGATCTCGGAGAGCGCAAAGGGACTGGGCGCAAGCGTGATGGCCAGCGCGGTGAGCGCGCCGGCGAGGCTCGCGAGCATTAGCCCGGCGAGAGTGAAGAGCGCGATGCCGCCCCCGGCACCCTCCGCCCCGTCCGCGGCGGTGCGCCCGGCGATCAGCGCGAGCGCCGCCATGCCGAGCGCCGCCCCGCCGAGCGCCATCGCCGGCAGGCTCCACGCCGCGATTGCAGGCGGCAGCAGCGGCGCGCACCAAAAACTCGCCACCGCGCCCAGCGCTGCCAGCGGAGCGATGCCGAACAGGCCTGGATCGGCGAGCGGGTTCCTGAGATAGCCCTGCATCGCCGCGCCCCCGGCCCCGAGGCCTGCGCCGATCACCACCGCGAGCACCGCCCGCGGCAGGCGCAGTTCGGCGAGGATCAGCGCAGCGTTGGCGGGCGTGTCGCCGAAGGGCGCGATCCAGACGCGACCCGCCAGCAGCGAGAGCGGCACCAGCATCGCCAGCAGCGCGGCGAAGACGAGACTGGCGCGGTTCACGGCTGCACCTGTGCCTGTGTGCGGATCTCCGCGAGCCGCGCGCGAGCGCGCGGGATCGTCGGCCCGCCGCAATAGATCAGCGAGGGGTCGAAGGCGGCGATGCGGGTCGCCTTCAGCTGCCCCGCCAGCACCGGATGGCGCTGCCCTGCCGCATCGCCCGCCACCAGCAGCACCTGCGGCGGATCGGCGAGCACGCTCTCGAGGCTCACCCGGTCGGCCTGCGCGAGGCCCCGGCGCGCGGCGTCGCTGGCAAAGCCGGCCTCGCGCAGCAGTTCGGCCACGAGGGTCTGCTCGCCCGCAACGATCTCGCCCGGCTGCCACAACAGCGCGTCGATGGGTGGGCCCGGCGGAGGGAGCGGCGGGGCCGCAA
>NZ_LSJS01000018.1 GCF_001557325.1 Erythrobacter donghaensis | reverse complement strand
TTGCTGGCCTTGCGGACATGGCGTCCGCATCGGCTTCGCGCGGTCTGCCGTGCGCCCGATCCCGGCGCGGCGGTGCTCGCCAGCGCGCCGGCACATGCGTGCCTTGCTGGCTTCGCCGCCACGCCTGCCGTCCTTGAACGACTACCTTCTCGGAGCGTGAAGCGGCCCCCGAATTCCCCGGACAGGACCTCACACTTATGTAAGAGTGAGG
>NZ_LSJS01000176.1 GCF_001557325.1 Erythrobacter donghaensis | reverse complement strand
CCCCTCCACCACCTTCGGTGGTCCCCCTCCCCTGAAGGGGAGGAATGATCGCGCTGCCCCGCCCGTAATGCGACAACGCCCAAGCTGCCCCGGCGGTGGGCGCGAGGGCGGCGCGGGCGGTGAGGCCACGCTGCGCGAAGGCGGCGGCGACATCCTTGAGCAGCCGTTCCTCGCCCCCGAACAGGTGCGCCGCGCCGGTGACATCGACCAGCAGGCCATCGGGCGGGTCGAGCGCGCTCCACGGCCCCCAGCGCTGCGCCCACAGGGCGAGCTTCTCGAGGCACGCGAGATCGCCCGCCGGGTCGCCGGGGACCGCAGCAAGATCGGGGCACAGCGCGCGCGCGTCGGCGAGCAGCATTCCGGCGCGCGCGCCCGCCGCGAGCCCGGCGTCGTTGGCGGCGGTGATGCGCGGGCCGTGGGCGGTCTCGAGGATCAGCGCGGTGGGGGCGCTATCGGCCTCAGGCGTGGACGCGCGCCGCCAGCGATCGACCGACAGTCGGGCGAGCCAGATGGACAGGATCCGGCGCGGCATCGGTGTCGAACTCGCCGGCGAGGCGCAGGGTTCCTGCGTCATCGCTGAGGCTCCATTGGCCAGGCGCGTGGGTGCGCGCGCGGAACAGTTCGGCGTGCCAGGTGGCAGGCCCGGGGGCGGCGGGGTTCCAGCGGCCCGGAGCCGAGGGCGCGGCGCGCGCGCTCCAGCGCATCCGGGCCGAGGACAGGTCGGGCGCGGCGTCCAAGCGCACCAACCACAGCCTGACGCCATGCTTCTCGGCGGTGAGGCTGAGGCGGCGCGAAGCGGTGAAGTTGAGCGCGCGCGGGTTGCCCGCGATCTCGCCGATCACGCAGGCGAGGTCGCGGCACTTGAGCCCCTCCTCGAGCGCGAAAAGCGCGTCCTCGGGCGTGGCAGCGGCGACGTGGATCAGGCGGTGGCGCAGGTCCTCGGGCAGGCCCGCAAGGCACGGCCGTCCGCCCTTCCTGATCGCCGCGCGGTCCTGCACCCACAGCACCTGCCGCGTGTCCTCCCCCTCGCCTGCCGCCGCCAGCGCATCGCGTGCCAAGGCCAGCGCCAGCCCCGCCCCGCTCGCCTCATCGGCGGGAGCGAAGATTTCCGAGTGGAACGGCTGCGCAGACAGGCCCGGCCGCCAGCGCGGCTCGGGTGCGGCGCACGACAGGACGCGGGCGGGCGAGGGCTTCGAGAACATGGTGGGACGACTCATATGTTCGCATTATGTTCCAACATCGCCGCGCTGGCAAATGCAAAGGGCGCGGGAAGCGACATGCTCCCCGCGCCCTTGTTTTCCCGCAAGGGGATGGCGGTCAGCTCTCGGGCGAGTGGATCGGCACCATCTTCTCCTCGCCGCCGATGTCGTCGACCACCTCGACGATCCCGCGGCCCAGATGGCTGCGCGAGCGGCTGTAGCCGAAATAGATCGCGATCCCGAGCACGCCCCACAGCGGCAGCACCAGGATCGCCTCGATCGGCAGGTTGATGTAGAGGAACAGACACCCCAGCATCGTCAGCGGTGCGATGATGTTCACGCCCGCCATCCGGAACGGACGCGGACGGTCCGGATCGGTGCGGCGCAGCACCATCACCGTCACCGCCACCATGAAGAAGGCGTAGAGCGTGCCGGCATTGGCGTAGTCGGCGAGCAGGCCCACCGGCAGGAACGCCGCCGCCACCCCGACCACGAGGCCGGTGAAGGCGGTGACGATGTGCGGGGTCTTCCAGCGCGGATGGACGACGCTCAGCCGCTCGGGCAGCAGGCCGTCGCGGCTCATGACGAAGAAGATGCGGGTCTGGGCGAACATCAGAACGAGGATCACCGAGGGCAGCGCCAGGAAGGCGGCAATGCCAAGCAGGTTGCCGATCGGGCCGAAGCCGATCTGCCGCAGCACATGTGCGAGCGCCTCGTCCGAACAGACCAGCGCACCGGCATATTCGGGCATGGCGCACTGGCGGGCGAGCTCGGCCGAACCGGCGGCGAGCGGCACGCCGTCGGCGCCCATGATCGGCTGGCCGCCGATGGTGCCGATCGCGCCCGCGGCAACGAGGATGTAGAACACGGTGCAGAACAGCAGCGAGCCGATCAGGCCGAAGGGCACGTTTTTCTGCGGGTTCTTGGTCTCCTCGGCCGCGGTCGAGACCGCGTCGAAGCCGACATAGGCGAAGAAGATCGTCGCCGCCGCACCCACGGCGCCAAGACCCGTCCCGATCCCGCCGAACACGCCTGCCGGCAGGAACGGGTTGAATCGTTCCGCATCGAATGCGGGGCTGGTCAGGGTGAGCGCGATGAAGGCGGTGAGCGCGGTCACCTTGATGGCGACAAGCACGGCATTGACCTTGGCGCTCTCGCTGGTGCCGATGATCAGCAGGCCGGTCACCAGAAAGGCGATCAGCAGCGCAGGCAGATTGATGAAGCCCCCCGGTGCCCCGCCGAGCGCGAGCGGGCCCGCCGCCAGCCACGCCGGCAGCTCTATTCCCATGAACTCGTTGAGGATCGTCCCCGAGAAATAGCCCGACCACCCGACCGACACCGCGCTCGCCGCGACGGCATATTCGAGGATCAGCGCCCAGCCCACCGTCCAGGCCAGGAACTCGCCGACCGAGGCATAGGAGTAGGTGTAGGCGCTGCCTGCGACCGGGATCATGGCGGCCACCTCGGCATAGCACAGCGCGGCCACGATACAGACAAGGCCCGCGATGATGAACGCCAGCATCAGGCCCGGCCCCGCCTTCTGCGCGCCGGCCGCGGTCAGCACGAAGATACCCGTGCCGATAATACAGCCGATCCCGAACAGCATGAGCTGAAAACCGCCCAGGGAGCGGTGCAGCGACTTCTTTTCCGCTGTCGCGAGGATCGCGTCGAGCGGCTTGATCCGATCAAGAAACATCAGGAATAGGTCTCCCACTGATCGCGCAAGATCCCCCCGCGCGGTCGTCAGGGCGTCACGCTAGCGCAACATCCACACAAGACAAGCGGCAATGCGAGGCTTTCCCCCGGGGCGCGCAGGCGCTAGACCCCCGCTCCATGTCCACCACCTTCCAGCTCGACACGAGCACGAGCCGCGCCAACCCCACGCCCGCGCCGATGCGGCGGCTGACCGTGCCCGCGATCCGCGCGCGCAAGGCGGACGGCGTGACCGCCGAGCCGCTGGTGATGCTCACCGCCTACACCGCGCGCCAGGCGCAGCTGCTCGATGCGCATTGCGACCTGCTGCTGGTGGGCGATTCCCTCGGCCAGGTGATCTACGGCCTGCCCTCGACCGTGCCCGTCACGCTCGAGATGATGGCCAACCACGGTGCGGCGGTCGTGCGCGGGTCGTATCATTCGGTGGTGGTGATCGACATGCCTTTCGGCAGCTACGAGGCCTCGCCGCAGCAGGCTTTCGAGAGCGCGGCCTACCTGCTCAAGCAGACCGGGGCTGCGGCGGTGAAGCTCGAAGGCGGGGCGGCGATGGCGCCGACCGTCGCCTTCCTCAACAGCCGCGGCATTCCGGTGATGGGGCACGTGGGCCTCACCCCGCAGGCGGTCAACGTGCTTGGCGGCTACGGCGCGCGGGGGCGCTCGGACGCCGAGGCCGAGAAGATCGTCTCCGACGCCAGGGCGCTCGATGAAGCGGGGGCCTTCGCCATCGTCATCGAGGGCGTGGTCGAACCCATCGCCATCGCCGCCACCAAGGCCGTCGCCTGCCCCACCATCGGCATCGGCGCCTCGGCGCAGTGCGACGGGCAGGTGCTCGTCACCGAAGACATGCTCGGCATGTTCGAGCGCGTGCCGCGCTTCGTGAAGCGCTACGAGGACATCGCGGGCGTGATCGACCGCACCGTGGCGCAATATGCCGAGGAAGTGCGCGCGCGCAGCTTCCCGACCGCCGACCAGACCTACCAGCCCAAACCCTAAGGCTCCCTCGCAAGCCGCATCGCCAGCGGAGCGGCGACCACCAGCTGCGCGAGGTGATAGAGCAGCAGCGGCGCGATCACGAAGCCGGCGCTCGCAGGCGGGAACAGGATCGCGGCGAGCGGCGCGCCGATCGCGACGCTCTTTTGCGAGCCCGCGAAGAGGAACGCGATCCGGTCGGCCCGCGCCAGCCCCAGCAGCGCGCCCGTGCCCCAGGCCGCGCCCAGCGCCAGCCCCAGCATCGCCAGCACCAGACCCACCAGCGCGGCCCAGTCGGCGGGCGCAAACATCGTCGCCAGCCCCTGCTCGACCGCGCCCGAGAAGGCGACATAGACCGCGATCCCGATCACCGCGCGGTCGAGCCAGGCGGCGGTGGCCCTATGCGCGATCAGCCGCTCGATGAAGCGGTCCTGCACCACCTGCCCGATGGCAAAGGGCAGGACGAGGATCAGGCCAATGCGGCCAATCGCCTCCAGCCCCACATCCGCCGCGCCCACGCCCCCGACGAGCGCGAACAGCGGGGCGCTCACCACCACCCCCGCGATGTTGATGAGCGCGGCGCCGACCACCGCCAGCGCGACATTGCCTTCCGCAAGACTGGTGTAGGAGGTCGCCGATTGCACGGTCGAGGGCAGGCAGCCGAGGAACACGAAGCCCAGCGCCACCAGCGGCGGCAGCACCGTGCCCGCCAACCATCCGAAGCCGAGCCCGAGCAGCGCCATCGCGCCGAACACGAAGGCCATCAACGGCCCGAAATAGCGCCAGTTGGCGAGTCCCTTCGCGATCTCGCTGCGGCGGATGCGCATGCCGTTGACGAGGAACAGCACGAAGATCCCGACATTGGAGACAGTCGTGGCGGCGCTGCGCGCCTCGCCTGCAGCGGGCAGCACCAGCGCGAGCGCGGTGGCGAACACCAGCACGGCGATCATCGGATCGCGCAGGAAGGGCAAGGCTTGCAGGATGCGGGACATGGGCGCGGCGTCCCTGCCCTGCCGCCGGGCACTTGTCGAGCGGTAGCGGGGCCTATCTTGCCGTCAGGCTGCGCGGACGCACCTCGGCGAGCAGCGCGGCGAAGCGCTCCGCCTCCGCTGCTTTCCGGGCCCCGCGCGCGGCGCGCAGGCGGAGCGCGAGCAGCGCGGGATCGTGCCCCGCGCCGAGGCCCATGGCATGATCGAGCAGCAGCGCGGTGCGCCGCCAGTCGCCGCGCGCCGCCTGTCGC
The DNA here is from genome assembly GCF_001557325.1 of Erythrobacter donghaensis. Lineage (GTDB taxonomy): Bacteria > Pseudomonadota > Alphaproteobacteria > Sphingomonadales > Sphingomonadaceae > Erythrobacter > Erythrobacter donghaensis_B. The sequence goes on along the minus strand of NZ_LSJS01000176.1, from coordinate 47,010 downwards.
TCGGCCAGCATGATAAGCGCTGCGGCATTCCCGGTCTCGCCTGCCACCTGCCGCGCGAGCAGCATTTCGGCCGCCGCCGGATTGCCGTGGCGCGCGAAGGTCCACACCGCCTTGCGGGTCAGCGGCCAGGGCCGCCGCGCCTCGGAGGCGAGCGCATAGGCGGTGAGCGCCGCGCGCGGATCGCCCGCGCCGAGCAGCGCGTCGCCCGCCAGCGCGGCAACATCGGCCGACGCCGGGAAGCGTGCGCGCAGCGCCTTGGCCTCGGCCCGAGCGGCTGCCGGATTCCGGTTCCACAACGCCCGGCGGATGGCATTGACGGGCGGCGGCATGTTGTCGCGCAAGGCCAGCAGCACGGGATCGGTGCGGGCCGGTGCATAGGCGCGCGCCAGCAGCGGCGCGGCGGCCGCGCGTTCGCCAAGCCGCTCGTGGGCGCGCGCGACCAGCATCAGGAGATAGGGCGAGGCCTCGGGCAGGCTCGCCTCGGGGCCGAAGCGGCGGACAAGCTCGGCATCGCGCCCGCCATCGAACATTGCCCGCGCGAGCAGCTCGCGCGCCCGGGCATTGGCGGGCTGGCGCGCGACAAGCGTCTCGAGGATCGCCGCCGCGCTGTCGGCATTGCCTTCCTCGAGGCCGATCGCGGCATCGAGCAGCAGTGCCGCCGGCACGCCGCGCGCCGCCATCCCGCTCTTGGCGAGCAGGCTGCGGGCGATGGTGAACTGCCGCCCGCGCGCCGCGATCACGGCTTGCAGATAGAGCGCGCGCGAGTCATCCGGTGCCACCCTGGCGAGCGCGCGCGCTGCCTTGAGGCTCGCGCGTGCCTCGCCCGCGTCGCCGAGCGTTGCAGCATAGTCGGCGAGCGTGTCGGGATCATCGGGATCGGCCTCGAGCGCCGCTTGGAACCAGGCCAGCGAATCCGCCGCGCCGTGGGCATCGCGCACCATCAGCGCGCGCAGCCGCAGCGCGGGTGCGTAATTCGGGCCGAAGGCGAGCGCACGGTCGGCCGCCTCGAGCGCTGTCAGATGCTCGCCGCCGCGCAGCCGCAGCCGGGCGATGGCGAGCCACAGGTCGGGGCTTTCGGGCGCAAGGCCCCGCGCCTCGTCGAGCAACCGTCCGGCATCGGCGAGCTTGCCGTCCGACATCGCCTTGTCGGCATCGGCGAGAAGCTGCGTGAAGGCCGGGCTTCCCTCCCCGATCCCGCGTCTCGGGGTCTGGTGCGCGGGTTCCGGCGAACAGGCCACCAACGCCAGCGCTGCCGCAAGGGCAGCAGGCAGGCTAGACCTGAAGGTCATACTGCTTGAGCAGGTCGTAGAGCGTCGGGCGGCTGATCCCGAGCAGCTTGGCGGTGCTCGAGATGTTGCCCTCGCTGCGCGACAGCGCATGGCGGATGACGCGGCGGTCGGTCGCCTCGCGCGCGGCCTTGAGGTTGAGGAGTTGCGCGTCCTCGTCCTCGCGGTCGGCAAGGTCGAGGTCCTCGGCATTGACCAGCTTGCCATCGGCCATGATGACGGCCCGCTTCACCCGGTTTTCGAGCTCGCGGACATTGCCCGGCCAGTCATGCGCATCGATCGCGGCGAGCGCATCGGGAGCAAAGCCGGTGACGGCGGGATTCATCTCGGCGGCAAAGCGCTTGAGGAAGGCTTTCGCCAGAAGCACCGGATCGCCGTAACGCTCGGCAAGACCGGGAATGCGCACGACGATCTCGGCGAGGCGGTAGAACAGGTCTTCACGGAAGGCTCCGGCTGTGATCATGCCTTCGAGGTCCTGGTGGGTGGCGCACACGATGCGGGTGTTGACCGCAATCGCCTTGCGCCCGCCGACGCGCTCGATCGTGCGCTCCTGCAGGAAGCGCAGCAGCTTGACCTGGAGCGGCAGCGGGATGTCGCCGACCTCGTCGAGGAACAGTGTGCCCCCGTCGGCGCTCTCGATCTTGCCCTCGGTGGTCTTCACTGCGCCGGTAAAGGCCCCCTTTTCGTGGCCGAATAGCTCGCTTTCGAGCAGGTTCTCGGGGATCGCGGCGCAGTTGATCGCGACGAAGGGCCCGTTCGCGCGGTCGCTCGCTTCATGGAGCCCCTTGGCGAGCAGCTCCTTGCCGGTCCCGCTCGCGCCCAGCAGCATGACCGACACCGAGGTGCGCGCCACGCGCTCGATCGTGCGCGCGACCTTCACCATCTCGGGCGCGCCGGTGATCATCCGGCCGAGCACGGTCTTGTCGGCGCTGGCCGAGGCGACGAGCCGCCGGTTCTCCTCCTCGATCGCGCGCAGATTGAAGGCGCGGCGCACGATCAGGCCCAGCGCTTCGATGTCGATCGGCTTCTGGTAGAAGTCGTAGGCTCCGCGCGCGATCGCATCGAGCGCGCTCTCGCGCGCGCCGTGGCCGGAGGCGACGATCACCTTGGTGTCGGGCTTCAGCGCCATGATCGCATCGAGCACGGCGAAGCCCTCGGTGGTGCCGTCGGGATCGGGCGGCAGGCCGAGATCGAGCGTGACCACGCCGGGCATCTCGTGGCGCAGCGCGGTGATCGCGCTGTCGCGGTCGCCCGCGATCACCACCTCGAAATCGTCATAGGCCCATTTGAGCTGCGCCTGGAGGCCCGGATCGTCCTCGATCACCAGCAGCACGGGTTTCTTGTCGGGCATTAGCGGGCCTCCTGGTGGGCAGCGTCACGATTGTCCCCCGCCCCGAGCAGGCGCACCGCCTCGGCGAGCGGCAGGGCGATGGCGAAGCGGGTGCCGAGCCCCTCGCGGCTTTCGACCGAGACCCGCCCGCCCATCGCCTTGACCAGCTCGCGCGCCTCGAAGGCGCCGATGCCGAAGCCGCCGGGCTTGGAGGAGACGAAGGGCTTGAACAGGCCGGTGCGGACGAATTCGGGGCTCATGCCGTGGCCCGCATCGACCACCTCGATGGTGCCCGAGAGGCCCTCGGCGGTGACGTCGAGGAACACCGGCGCACCGCCGGGGCTCGCGTCGATGGCGTTCTGGACGAGGTGGATCAGCGCCTGCTCCAAGGCCTCGCGGTTGCCCATCACGCGCACCGGGTCCTCGCGGGTGAGATGCACCGGATGCACCCCGGCAAAGCGCGCGACCAGCCCCTTGGCCAGCGCCACCAGCTCGATCTCGCCGCTCGCCGAAGCCTGCCCCGAGCCGTAGCGCCCGAGACGGGCGAGCAGCGCGGAGAGCTTGTCCGCCGAATTCCTCAGCGTCACCAGCATGTCGGCGCGGAAGGCGGGATTGTCGGCATGCTTCTCCGCATTCGCCGCCAGCAGCGACAGCTGGCTGACGAGGTTCTTGATGTCGTGCATCACGAAGGCCATGCGGCGGTTGAATTCGTCGAAACGGCTCGCATCCATCAGCGCCTGCTGGCCGGCCTGTTCGGCAAGGTAGCTCGCCAGCTGCTGGCCCGCGACGCGCAAGAGGTCGAAGTCCTCCCAGTCGAGCTGGCGCGGGTTGCGCGGGCGGGCGAGAACGATCACGCCGACGAGGCGGTCGAAATGGATCAGCGGCACCAGCGCCCAGGCGTCCTCGGCCTCCATCAGCCACTGGGGCACATGGCTCCCTTCGCCGTGGTGGTCGATCCCGCCGCGCGCCTCGTCGAGCGCAAGCACCATGTTGTGGATCTCGAGCAGGCCCGACAGCGTGAATTCGCCCGCGACCGCCGGCACGGCGATGGTCGGCCAGTTCCAGCGCGCAGTGAGTTCGAGCTGGGCCTGCTCGTTGGGCATCAGCAAGAGGCCCGCAGGGCTCTCGGTGATGTCGGCGAGCGCCTTGACGACGCGCTCCTCCAGGCTCGCGCCCCCGGCGGTGCCGCGGCCGATGGTGCGGGTGAAGCGCAGCCATTCCTGGCGGTAGTCGTAGCGGTGCTGGAAGAGGTGCTTGGTGGCGGTCACGCGCAGCCATCCGCGCAGGCGCGACGACGGCAGGGCGAGGCCGGCGGCGACCAGCGCAGCCACCACGAACACCGCCTGGCTCGCCCGCGCGACATCCCCGCCGAGCAGCGCCAGAGACTTGGCGATCAGCACCATGCCGGCGAGATATCCGCCGATCAGCAGCAGCGACAATGTGCGGAAGGTGACCGCGCGCGAGGGGCTGAACTGCACCCGCGGCCCGGCGGCGTTCACGCCGAGCGCGAAGATCACCGCCATCCCGCCCGCCAGCAGCCCGCGCATGTCACCGAGCAGCACCGGCATCGCGCCGCCGAGATAGGCGAGGGTGTGGAGGTTGAGGTCGTAGGCGAAGATCCCGGTCAGCGCGATTCCGGTCCAGCGCAGCACCGGGCGCATCGCGCTCGCCGCGCCCGCATAGAGGTTGTGCAGCAGCATCAGCGCGCCGATCGCCACGAGCATGTCGATCAGCACCCGCGCATCATAGGCAGCCTGCGCGACCTCCGCGCTGCCGCCGAGCGAGAGCCCCATCCACAGCACCACCAGCTGGAGCAGCTGCACCAGCACCAGCGCGAGGATCACCGGGCGCACGGGCTTGAGGCTGTTGCTGCGACCATCGGCGGCGAACAGGCTGAAGATCGTCGCGATCAGAGCGAGATTGCGCACCATCGCCGCGATCACCGCCGCGCCGTGCTCGGGGCCGAGCGCCGCAGCCAGCGCGCACCACACCGCGCTTGCGCCTGCGGCCGCCATCAGCCCGATACGATCGGGCCGCGCGCGCTCGCCGTGTCGCCAGATCCACAACAGTGCGCCCGCGCTCAGCACGCCGCCCGCGATCCACGCGAGCAGGCCCGCCAGGGGCAGCAAGGCCTCCGGCCAGATCACCGCGCGCCCTCCGGCCACAGGATCACCCGCAAGGTCTGGAGCAGGATCACGAAATCGAGGAAGGGCGTGTAGTTCTTGGCGTAGTACAGGTCATATTCGAGCTTGCAGCGGCTATCCTCGACCGAGGCGCCGTAGGGATAATTGATCTGCGCCCACCCGGTGATGCCGGGCTTCACCATGTGCCGCTCGCCATAGAAGGGGATCTCCTCCTCGAGGCTCTCGACGAAGGAAGGCACTTCTGGGCGCGGGCCGACGAAGCTCATCTCGCCCTTCAACACGCTCCAGGTCTGGGGCAGCTCGTCGATGCGCACCTTGCGGATGAAGCGCCCGAGGCGGGTGATGCGGGGGTCGTTTTCCTCGGCCCACTTGGCCCCGTCCTTCTCGGCATCGGTGCGCATCGAGCGCAGCTTGATCAGCGTGAAGGGCTCGCCATAAAGGCCAACGCGCTGCTGGCGGAAAAAGGCCGGGCCCTTGCTGTCGAGCTTCACGAGGCCTGCAAAGAGGACGATGACGGGCAGCGTCAGCGCCAGCAGGAGCAGGCTCGCGGCGATGTCGAAAATGCGCTTGCAGGCGCTCGAGAACATCCGGCTGCTCGAAAAGCCGTCGGAGAAGATCAGCCAGGAGGGGTTGACCGTGTCGAGATCGACGCGCCCGGTCTCGCGCTCGATGAAGCTCGAGAAGTCGTTGACGTGGACTCCCTTGGTCTTGATCCGCAACAGGTCCTTGAGCGGCAGCGCGTTGCGGCGTTCCTGCAGCGCGAGCACCACCTCCGAGACGCCGAGGTTCTCGACGAAGCGGCCGAGGTCATGGATCGCCGCGCGCGGAATTGCCTCCTCGACCACGCTTTTGTCCTCGCTCATGGCGATGTAGGCGACGATGGCAAATCCGGTCTCGGGCTTCTCGCCCAGCTCGCGCAGGCGCTGCGCGCGGGGCCCCGCGCCCAGCACCATGACCCGGCGGCGGAAGGCCGAGGAGCCGAGGAAGGAGTTGAGCAGCAGCCGGTCGGCGACCAGTACCAGGATCGCAAGCCCCATGGTGTAGAGCAGCGTCGAGCGCCAGAACAGCTCGCTCGGGATGACGAAGTCGACCACCGCCAGCGCGATGATGCCGAGGCTGATCGCCACCAGCACCCGCGCCCCGGCAAAGCGCAAGCTGCGCAGCGCGTTGGGGCCGTAGACGCCGACCGCGATCATCGCGAGCCAGATCACCATCGCGGTGCCCAGCAGCGCCCATCCGCGCCCGCCCAGCTCGCCCACGTCCATCCCGATCTGGGCCGCGCGCCATTGCCAGGCGATCTCGCTCGCGAGCACCAGCAGCCCGAGGTCAAGCAGCCCGAGCAGCAGCACGGCATGGGGGATGTAGTGCTTGAACAGGCGGATCATCGACAGGTGTGCCTCTGGTGCATGCCCAGAGGCTTCTACGAGGCAGACCTTAAGTGTCGGTAAATTTTACACCCGGCTGTAAAGCGCGCGGATTCCCGCGGGGTGCGAGGGTTAACGCCGCTTTCGCATTCATACCCTCGGGCGCGGCAGGGTGCTGGCGAGGCGGGCGGGTGCGGGGGTGAGGCATTCGGCCTTGCCGCAGCGCCCGCAAGGGCTGCCGAGCGGCACCGCGTCGAGCCGGTCGAGCGATTGGCCCCGCGCATGGGCGAGGTCTCCGGCAAAGCGCGCCTCGATCCCGAGCACCACCGCACGGCGCCCGCCGCACATCACCCCGTCGCCATCGACGGTGCGGGTGATGGTGAACCAGTGGCGGCTTGCGCCCTCACTTTCGCCGAAGATCGCCGCCTGGGTGAGCACGGTGCCGGGACGCTCGAAGGCGGCATAAGGCACCCATGCGGGCCAGCGCGCGCCCTCGAGCGGATAGAGCGCCCCGCTTCCCCCGGCGGTGAAGCGGGTCATCCGGCCGGCCCGATCGATCACGGCCATGAAGAACGGCAGGCCGCGCTCGCCGACCCGGCCGAGGGTGGTGAGGCGCTCGGCGACCTGGTCGAAGCTGACGGCAAAGCGACGTTGCAACACCGCCAGATCATATCCGGTCGCCTCGCAGGCGCGCAGGAAGCGGCGGTAGGGCAGCAGCAGCGCGCCGGCGAGGTAATCGGCGATGTGCTCGCGCAAGAGCTCGCGCGCCTCGGGGCTGGCGAGGTTCGCGCCCGCGACGATCAATTCGATCCCCTCGCGCATTTCGAGCTGCCCCACTTGCCGCGCGATCTGGAAGCGGCGGGCTGCGCCGGGGAGCATCTCGGAGAGCTGCAACTGGCGCGCGTGGAGGTCGAGCCGGTGGACCTGCCCCGGCATCACCTCGGCGGGCAGGATCCGCACCTGAAGCTGGTGCTTCTCCCGCAGACGCTCGGACAGCGCGGCGCTGATCTCTCCGCGCGACAGACGCAGTTCGTCGGCGAGGTCTTCGGCCGCATGGTCGAGGTCCGCGAAATGGTTCTGCCAGCGCTCGACCGCGCGGCGGACGGCGGCGGCGGCATCCTCGGCGACGACCCGCTCGCCGCTCCCTCCGCTGTCGTAGAGCCGCGCGAAGGCGGCGGCGACCTGCGGCGCGGCGGCGAGGAATTCCTGCACCTCCTCGCGGTCGATCCCGAGGTCGGCGAAGCGTTTGTCGGCCATGCGCCGCACGAGGCCGTCGAGCCCGCCGATCGCGTCATCCTCGCGAAGGGACCGCGGGTCGAAGTCGAAGCGCTCGATCACCTGCACCAGCACGCGGGCCGACAGGGGCCGCTGGTTCCTCTCGATGAGGTTGAGGTAGGAGGGCGAGATGCCGAGCAGGCTCGCCATGCCCGCCTGGGTGAGGCCCTCGCGCTTGCGCAGGCGGCGCAGGGCAGGTCCGGCGAGGAGGCTGGTGTCGGTCATGGCGCTTTGTAAACTTATTCACCGATTGACACAAGATCGCGGCCAATTGTCCGCATGGCGACACGATTTTCTGTAAGTTTCCCTGTCAGGCCGCGCAGCAACCCGGCAAAGGCTTCCCATCCCGGCGGCGCGAGTCCGAAAGGCCTCGCCTCTCTCGCAGACGGACAGGAGATGCACATGACCTACCAGAACACCATCACCCAGATGCAGGGCGTCGTCGCCGCAAACGGGCCGAGCTGGGCCGCGATCGACCCCGAGAGCGCCGCCCGCATGGTGATCCAGAACCGTTTCCGCACCGGCCTCGACATCGCCAAGTACACCGCCAGGATCATGCGCGCCGACATGGCCGCCTATGACGCCGACCCCGCGCAGTACACCCAGTCGCTCGGCTGCTGGCACGGCTTCATCGCGCAGCAGAAGCTGATCGCGATCAAGAAGCACTTCGGCTCGACCAAGCGCCGCTACCTCTACCTCTCGGGCTGGATGGTCGCCGCGTTGCGCAGCGGGTTCGGCCCCCTGCCCGACCAGTCGATGCACGAGAAGACCTCGGTGCCCGCGCTGATCGAGGAGCTCTACACTTTCCTGAAGCAGGCCGACGCCCGCGAGCTCGGCATGATGTTCCGCGCCCTCGACGCCGCCCGCAAGGCCGGTGACGCCGTGGAAGCCAAGCGCATCGAGAACGCGATCGACAATTACGAGACCCACGTCGTGCCGATCATCGCCGACATCGACGCAGGCTTCGGCAATGCCGAGGCGACCTACCTCCTCGCCAAGAAGATGATCGAAGCCGGGGCCTGCGCGCTCCAGATCGAGAACCAGGTCTCGGACGAGAAGCAGTGCGGCCACCAGGACGGCAAGGTCACCGTGCCGCACGAGGACTTCCTCCAGAAGATCCGTGCCTGCCGCCATGCCTTCCTCGAGATGGGCGTGGAAGACGGGATCATCGTTGCCCGCACCGACTCGCTCGGCGCTGGCCTGACCAAGCAGATCGCCTTCTCGAAGGAGCCGGGCGATCTGGGCGATCAGTACAACAGCTTCCTCGATGCCGATGAAGTCGACCCCGCCAACATCACCAACGGTCAGGTCTTCATCAGCCGCGACGGCAAGCTGCTTGCGCCCAAGCGCCTGCCCTCAAACCTGTTCCAGTTCCGCCCCGGCACCGGCGAGGACCGCGTGGTGCTCGACTGCATCACCTCGCTCCAGAACGGCGCCGACCTCCTGTGGATCGAGACCGAGAAGCCGCACGTCGAGCAGATCGCCAAGATGGTCGACCGTATCCGCGAAGTCGTCCCCAACGCCAAGCTCGTCTACAACAACTCGCCCAGCTTCAACTGGACGCTGAACTTCCGCCAGCAGGTGTTCGACGCCTGGGAAGCGGCGGGCAAGGACGTTTCGGCCTACGACCGCGCGAAACTAATGAGCGTCGACTACGACGGCACCGAACTGTCGAACGAGGCCGACGAGAAGATCCGCACCTTCCAGCGCGACGCCGCTGCACGCGCGGGCATCTTCCACCACCTCATCACCCTGCCGACCTACCACACCGCGGCGCTCTCGACCGACAACCTCGCCCGCGAGTACTTCGGCGAGGCGGGCATGCTCGGCTACGTCAAGAACGTGCAGCGCGAGGAGATCCGTCAGGGCATCGCCTGTGTGAAGCACCAGAACATGTCGGGCTCCGACATTGGTGACGATCACAAGGAATACTTCGCCGGTGAAGCCGCCCTCAAGGCGGGCGGCGTGCACAACACGATGAATCAGTTCGAGGCTGCCTGACGGCAGCCTCGTGGGAACCAGTTCGAGGCGGCGTAAGCCCCAGGGGCTTGGGAGAGAATCCCGGGAGGACCGGACAATCCGGCCTTCCGGGAGCCCTTCGAACCGCCTAAGGCTTGCCGGGTGACTTCACCCAGCGGAGAGTGACATGACCGATACCGACACCCCCAAGACCGAGCCCTCGCGCGCCCGCGCGCTGCTTTCGACCGCCGACATGAAGCTGCTGCGCCGCGCGCTCGAAAGCCATGCCCGCGCGACCGAGGACCGCGAGGAGCTCGCGAAGATCAACGCCCTGCACCACCGCCTCGGCACCTACGTTCCTTCGGGCGAATAGCCCGGTCACACAGTTCTCCTGGGGAGGAGAAACGGCCGTCGGAGCGCCCGCAAGGGCCCGCTCCGGCGGCCGAATTTATTTAGCCATCAGCTTGAGCGTCGCCGCGGTCAGCGCCTCGGTGGCGGTCGCGATCACCACCGGCGCGTCGGGCGCCCAGAAGGGCGAGTGCAGCGAGGGCAGCTGCACCTCGCCCTTCTGCGCCTTTTCCCACTGGTCCTGCGGCACCCCGCCGACCCAGAAGATCAGACTTTCGACATTGGCCTTGTCGGCGCGGTAGAAGCGGCCGAAGTCCTCACCGCCCATCACCGCGGGCGTCTCGAACACGCGCCCCTCGAACCGGGTCTTGAGGCCAGCCATCACCTGATCGGTGAACTCGGGCGTGTTGTAGGTCGCGGGCGTATAGGGGTCCTGCACCGTCACGCGCGGCATCCTGTCCTCGGGCACGCCCGCTGCGATCGCCTCGCCCTTCGCGATGCGGGCGATCCCGTCGAGCAGGCGCTTTCTCGTCTCGTCCGAATAGCTGCGCACCGTCAGCTGCAGGCGCGCCTCGTCGGGGATGATGTTGTGCTTCGCGCCCGCCTGGAAGCTGCCCACCGTCACCACCGCCGGATCGCCCGGGGTCTGCTCGCGGCTGACCAGCGTTTGGAGCCGCATCACGATGCTCGCGGCGATCACGATCGGGTCCTTGGTCGTGTGCGGATAGGCGCCGTGCCCGCCAACGCCGGGCACCACCACATCGACCGAATCGACATTCGCCAGCGCAAAGCCCTTGGAGTAGCCGATCCGGCCCGCCGGAAACTGCGCCGCATCGTGGAAGGCGAGCACGTAGTCGGGCCTCGGGAAGCGGGTGAACAGCCCGTCGTCGAGCATCGCCTTGGCACCCTGGCCGATCTCCTCGGCGGGCTGGAGGATCATCACCAGCGTGCCCGACCACTCGGCCTTGCGCGCCGCCATCAACTGCGCCGTCCCGATCCATGCGGCCATGTGGGTGTCATGCCCACAAGCGTGCATCACCCCGGTCTCGGTGCCGTTCTGCGCCACCGCGCGCTTCTTCGAGGCAAAGGGCAGCCCGGTCTGCTCGATCACCGGCAGGCCGTCCATGTCCGCGCGCAGCATCACCACCGGGCCGGGGCCGTTCTCCATCACCGCAACCACGCCGGTCCTGCCGACGCCCTCGGTCACGGTGAAGCCCAGGGCGCGGGCACGGGCGGCGAGCTTCTTCGCGGTCTCGACCTCCTGGAAGCTGAGCTCGGGATTGGCGTGGAGATCGCGGTAGAGCGCGACCAGCGCGGGCAGGTCCGCCGCCACCGCATCGCGCAGTTCGTCTGCCTGCGCCGGCACCGCCCCCAGCGCCAGCAGACCCGCCCCTGCCAATCTCGCCACCATCCGCATCGCTTGTCCTCTTGATCTGTTTACACCCGCGCGCTTCCTGGCGCTCACATCCCGTACCACAGCACCAGCAGCACCGAGAGCACCGTCACCATGATCGCCACCAGCGGCGTGCCCGCGCGAACATAGTCACCGAAGTTGTAGCCGCCCTCGGACATGATCAACAGGTTGGTCTGATAGGCGATCGGGGTCGCGAAGCTGAGATTGCAGCCGAACAGCACCGCCAGCACCATCGGCTCGGGCGGCAGGCCCAGTTGGCTCGCGATATTATAGGCGATCGGGGTGCCGATGGTCGCTGCGGTCGCATTGGAGGCGAAGTTGGTGAGCAGCGTCACGAACAGCATGATCGCCGCCAGCACCAGCGCCGGGGGAAGGTAGGCCAGGCCCAGCGAGAGCGCCTGCCCCAGCCACTCCGCCGCGCCGCTGTCGTCGATCACCCGGCCGATGGCGAGGCTCGCGGCGATCAGCACGATCACCTTGGCCGAAAGCGCCCGCCCGACCCGGTCGAACATCACGCAGCCGGTGACGAACATCAGGATCGCGCCCGCCAGCGCCGAAATCGCGATCGGCAGCTTGATCGGCGCATAGCCCGATGCATCGAACCACGGCAGGCCGATCGAGGCGGTGGAGATCGTTCCGAGCATGATCGCGCCCGCCAGCACCGCCTTGGAGCGGCGCGGCAGCTCGCGCGCGCCCTCAAGACGGAGCAGCGCGTCGCTGCGGGCGAAGTTGGCGAGATCCTCGGCAAGGCCGATCGCGAGCAGCACGTCGCCTTCGCGGATCTCGGCAGCGGGCACATCCTCCCCCTCGCTGCGCCGTTCCACCCCCGGGCGGTGGATGCCGAGCACCGCGACCCGGTAGAGGTCGGCAATCGCCGAGCTGGCGAGCGTGCGGCCGACGAGGCGCGAATCCGCGGTCACGGTCATCTCGACCGCGACGATGTCCTCGCCCAGCGTCTTGGAGACCCGGCGGATGCGGTCGATGATCCAGCCCGGCGCGAGCTCGCCCTTGAGCGCCCGCGCGGCGTCCTCGATCGCCTCGTGGCTTCCCGAGATATGCAGGCCATGGCCCGGAGCGAGTGGCCCCGGCGGGGCGGAGTGGATCGTTATCCCCTGCGGCAGCTTGGCGCCGAGGCTCGACAGATCACCTCCCGCCAGCACGCTGCCCACCCCGACCCTGAGGCGGGTATGGAAGATCCGCGCGGCCAGATCAGGCCCGGTGCTGTTGTCGCGCAGCATCCGCGGCATCACCAGCCACAGATAGGGGATCGCGACCAGCCCCGCCATCAGCACGATCGGGGTAAACTGGAACACGCCGAAGGGCGCCATGCCGATGTCGTTGGCGATGGTCACCACCAGAATGTTGGTCGAGGTGCCGATGGTCGTCGCCATGCCGCCCAGTAACACCGCGGTGTTGACCGGCATCAGGATCTTCGAGGAGGGCATCAGGCCCTTGGCGGCGATCGCGACGATGATCGGGATCAGCAGCACCATCACGGGTGTGTCGTTGACGAACATAGACAGGGTGAAAGCAACGAGCAGCGCGGTCAGCAGCCCGGTCTGCGGGTTCACCCGGAACACGCCCTCGAGCACCCGGGCGAAGGGTTCGAGCGCGCCGGTCACCACCAGCCCGCGCCCCATGATCATCAGCGCGCAGATGGTGATGAGCGCCGAATGGCCGAAGCCCCCGAAGGCGAGCGCGAGGCCGTCGGTCGGTCGGGTATCGGGGAGCGGCGCGAAATAGAGCCCGACCGCGATCACCGCGATGGTGACGAGGCTGATGATCTCCTCGCGATAGGTGCCGCGGGCGAAGGCGATGAACATGGCGATGGTCACCGCCATGGCCGCCATCGCGTGGGGAGAGGGAGCATCCAGCATAAGGTGATCGCGACGCTAGCCGGTCACGCGCCCGCCGCAAGCGCTTTGTCCCTGACCTGCGTTGGTGGTGCCCCTGGCCAGACTCGAACTGGCACATCTTTCGATAACCGATTTTGAGTCGGCCGCGTCTACCAATTCCACCACAGGGGCTCACCGGAGCGAATGTCCCGCGCTGTTAGCTTGGGTTCCGCCCGGCTTCAAGACTTGCTGCCATGTTCCACGTGAAACATGGCGGCAATGCGCAACAGCCTGACAACTACCTGCCCAAAACCTGCCTATTACCCGGCAACACCCTAGCGCAGCGCGCCCGCCAGCAGCTTGTGCAGTTTCGAGTGCAGCGCATCGTTCGCGGCGAGCACCTGGGTGGAGTGGATCGCTTCCGAACGGCCGCGGAAGTCGCTGACGAAGCCGCCCGCCTCGCGCACCAGCAGGCAGCCGGCGGCGGTGTCCCAATCGGAAAGCCCGCTTTCCCAGAACCCGTCGAAGCGCCCCTGCGCCACATAGGCCAGATCGAGCGAGGCCGCGCCGAAGCGGCGGATCCCGGCGACCTCGGGGCCGATGGCGCCGAAGATGCGGCTCCATTCGGCAAAGTCGCCGTGTCCCGCGAAAGGAATGCCGGTCGCCACCAGCGCATCGCCGAGGCGCGCGCGTGCCGAGACCCTGAGGCGGGCATCGTGGAGCCAGGCCCCGCGCGACTTCTCCGCCCAGAAGGTCTGGTCGGTGATCGGCTGATAGACCACCCCCGCGACCACGTCGCCCCAGCCCTTGCCGTCGGCGCGCGGCTCCTGCGCGGCGATCGAGATCGCGAAGTGCGGGATGCCGTGGAGGAAGTTGCTGGTGCCGTCGAGCGGATCGACGATCCACCGGGGCATGCCGGGATCGCCCTCGATCACGCCCGCTTCTTCCAACACGAAGCCCCAGCCCGGGCGCGCGGCGGAGAGTTCGTCATAGAGCGTGCGCTCGGCGCGCATGTCGGCCTTGCTGACGAAATCGGCCGGGCCCTTGCGGGAGACCTGCAGGTGCTCGACTTCGCCGAAATCGCGCCGCAGACGCCCGCCCGCCTTGCGCGCGGCGCGCTCCATGACGCGGATGAGGCCGGATATAGCTGCCATGTCTGCGTCAGCCCGCCTTGCCGATATAGGCCTGCTCGTAGACGTCGACGATGATGCGCGTGCCGCTGCCGATGTGCGGCGGGACCATGATGCGCACGCCGTTGTCGAGGATCGCGGGCTTGTAGCTCGACGAGGCGGTCTGGCCCTTCACCACGGCATCCGCTTCAACAATGGTGGCTTCGACCTGTGCGGGCAGTTCGACCGAGATCGGCTTTTCATCCCACAGTTCGAGCGCAACCTGCATCCCGTCCTGCAGGAAGGGGCGCGCATCGCCCAAGAGGTCGCCGGGGAGCGTGATCTGCTCGTAGGTGTCGTTGTCCATGAAGACGAGATCGTCGCCCTCGGCATAGAGGAACTGGAAGTCCTTGGTGTCGAGGCGCACGCGCTCGACCGTGTCGGCGCTGCGGAAGCGGACGTTGGTCTTGCGGCCGTCCTGCAGGTTCTTCATTTCGACCTGCATATAGGCCCCGCCCTTGCCCGGCTGGGTGTGCTGGATCTTGGCGACCTTCCAGATGCCGCCTTCATATTCGAGAATGTTGCCGGGGCGGATATCGACGCCGCTGATCTTCATGGGGCTGAGCCTTCTGCACGAGGTGGAAAGAGCTTGCGAGCGGGCGGCCGGAACGGCGCCGCGCCTGCGAAAGGATGCGCGCCCATAGCCGAGGCGGCCTCCTGCGGCAAGCGGTGGAAGATGTTGGCAGGCGGAACACCAAAGTCCCTGCCCGTCCGCCTTTGCGGATGGGGAAGGACCGCGCTGCATCAAGGTAAATGCCATGGCATGACCGAGTGCGGGCTGATAAAGGGCTGCACCATGAAGACCCGTTACGTGTTCCTGCTGCTGGTCAGCGCCGCCGCCACCGCCGCCCTTCTGCCGGGCCGCGGACTGGGTCAGGACTCCTCGGGCCGCGCCGCCTCGCGCCCGCAAGCCTCGGCGGGCGCTTCGAGCGGCGGCATGCTCGGCATCCTGCGCCACGGCAACTGGGAATGCGCGCTGCCCGGCGATGCCGGGGGCGCGGCCTTCGTCCCGGTGCCTGCCGAAGCCTTCCGGATCGGCACCGCCTCGAGCTACGAGAGCCCGGCGGGCGGCGGCATCTACCTCCTGCGCGGCACCGAGCTGGTCTTCACCCGCGGCCCCAAGAAGGACCAGCGCTTCAGGGTGCTCGGCGAGAACACGCTCCAGAAGCTGGAGCGCGACGGGTCGATGAGCAAGCTGATCTGCACCCGGGTGGGGAACGTAGGCTAAGGCTGATTACCAATCCTTAATGGGCATGAAGAGCCACCTTCGCTAAGGATATTGCGGGTCTGTTGTGAGCAAATAACCTTCCAAAAGCACATCGAACTGCCGATCCAGTGCGGTCACGTCGGTCTCGTCCGTTAGACCGTAGTCACCCGAGAATCTGATCCCGTCGACCCAGTTAACATAGGCAATGCTGCCACTCTCCAGCGCTCTCGTCGCGAGTGGGATGAGCATCGACTCATCCCCGCCCACCGTCATGAGCGCAAGGTGGACCTTGTCGCAGCGACCGTCGCGCCTGCACTGACTAAGGGCAACCTCTGCGTTTCCGTTGGACATACGATAACGATAACCTTCGGCGGTCTTCTCAAGAATGGTCGCACCCCACTTGTTCGCATGGTGCGCGTGGATTGCTTCTGCGGTGAGGCCGGTGCGGTTTTGCCCGGCGACGGTGTCCAGCAAGGCGGTCATTTTCGGCTGGACAGTGCAGCTTCTGCGCAACGCCATCCAAAGGCGGTAAATCAGAATTGCCGTATCCTCGGTCGCGAACTCGAGATCTTCCGCTTCCTCGCGAAGACCCTCGATATAGGACAAGCGCAGTGTTTTCCCGATTCTCGTCAAAGTCGGACTGTCCGTGCCGGACCTATTGAGGTTGAAGGCACCTTGGACGGGCGAATTCCTGGGCGGTGCGCCCACTATGCCGTAAGGATGCATCAAGCTGAGAACGATCCTGCACGGCGCCGGACTGCTGACCCTCACCGGGGTCCGGTAGTTTTCAGTCGGCAACCGAACGTCGGTGCGTTGGACATAAAATACGATTGCGTCCAACAAATCTTTGCGAGGAGTGAGCCTACTCAGGTATTGCGGATTTGGAGGCGCAACAGTTTGGCCTCTCGCGGTCGGCGCTAATGTTAGCAATAACACCAAAGCCACGCAGAACAGCAGGTTCGTCAATTCACCATTAGGCCGACGTTCCGGTGGATCCATGCTGTCTCGCTCAGACGATCATTGCAAGCATTTCCAGATGGATAATGCGGATCAAAAAGCCTTGCAAGCAACAATGCGTTCTGGCCACCTCTGGCACACTCAGCCCCGCATCACCCTCGCAAAGGCCTCGATCGCGGCGACCTCGTCCCCGCCCCACACGGCGTGGCTGACCGCGAGGAAATCCGTCCCCGCCTCGACCAGCGGCTGGCAGTTCTCGGGCGTGATCCCGCCGATGGCGACGCAGGGGATTTCGAACAGCTGGCTCCACCAGCTCAGAAGTTCCGGTTCCGGACGTTCGGCATCGCCCTTGTCCTTCGTCGAGGACGGGAAGAAGGCCCCGAAGGCGACATAGTCCGCCCCCGCCTCGCCCGCTTCCATCGCCATGTGGCGGCTGGCGTGGCAGGTGACGCCGATCTGCGCCTCGCGGCCGAGTTCGGCCCGCGCGTCCCTCGGCGAGCCGTCCTCCTGGCCGAGGTGGACGCCGTCGGCCTTCAACCGCTTGGCCAGCGCCACCGAATCGTTGACGATGAATGCCACGTCATGCGCGGCGCAGATCGCCTGAAGGGGTGCGGCAAGGCGCGCGGCCTCGTGCTGGTCCACCCCCTTCACCCGGAACTGGAAGGCGGTGACAAGATCGCCATGCCGCCGCGCGCCGGCAGCCAGCGCCCGCTCGAGCCGGGCGGGAAATTCGCCGCCGACGTCGAGGGGGGAAATGAGATAGAGCTGTGTCTGGGTCATCCGAGGCGCATTAGCCGATTTCGCGGCAATGTCAGCCTGCGTCCTCAACGTCACGGAAAGGCAAGGTAGATCCATACCGGGGCATAGAGCGGCCGGCCCTGCGCATCGCGCGGCGTGACCGCGTCGACCACCGGCGCGCCATGGTTGGGCGAGGCGCTCAGGCCGGTGGGGTTCGGATTGGGCGGCAAGGCGGTGGTCAACTGGCGCGCATTGCCGAAAGGCGCCGTGTTGCCGTCGACGCTGGTGAGCGGCCCGAAGGCGCCCAGCCCGATCACGTCCCACGCGCGGCTGGCAGTGGCGAGCGGCACCAGCGGGTCGCCCGTGTGGATGAAGCCATACTGGCGCGACGCGGCCGTCACATTGGGCAGCGAGACCCATTGCGCGGCAGTGCCGGGTGCGACCCCGGTGTCGCCGGGCGCGGCGAACATCACCGCCCGGTCGAGCGCGAACAGCTTGGCGAGATAACCCGCATGCCCCCCGCCCTGCGAATGGCCCGCGACGGTGATCCGCGACCAGTCCGGCTGTCCGCCCGCAAGGAACTGCCCCCACCCTTCGGCCGGAAAGGTGCGGTCGAGGAACTGCAGCAGCGCGGTGAGCCGCGCGATGATCGCATTGGCCGTGTTCACCGAAACCAGCGTGCTGGTATCCTCGCCGGTGATGATCTCGCGCCGCACCCTGCCCGCGCAATCGGGATCGGCCGAGAGGCTGCACAGGCTCCCGACCGCCTCGTCATTGGGATAGGTGAGGCCGAGCGCGTGATAGCCGCGCGCGGCACCCGTGCGCACGATCTCGCGGTAAACCCCCGCGGTCGCGCCGGTTCCGGGCAGCATCACGAACAGGCGGCCTCTGGCAGGAACCTGCGGGGCCGGATTGACGGCGAAATGGGCCGCCAGATTGGTGGTGATCGCGGCGTTGGTGTCGGCGGGCAGAATGTTGCGTTCGACCGAGGCGGGAGGCGGGGTGGGGGTCGGCGACGGGCTGGAGGTCGGCGCGGGTGTCGGCGGAGCGGTGCCCGTGGGCGGCCCGCCGCCGTCATCTCCCCCACAGGCAACCAGCGCAAGGCTGATGAGGATCGGAAGTGTGCGCAGGCAGGATGATCGGGGCACCGGAAGTCCTCGCGTCGGTGGAACAGGCTGTCAGGCCCACAACGCCGCCGCGCGCGCAATCCTTTCCCCGACCTCGGGAAAAATTCAACCCGAACAGCTCGCCGATGCGATCTTGTCGATCGCCTTGCCGAGCACCTGGTTGAATTCCGCGTCCGACTGGCCCTTGCGCAGATCCTGCAGCAGCCCGCGGCTGAAGCTCGCGATCATGCCGGGGTTGTGCGACAGGCGTGCGCAGGCATCGTCGGTCGAGAACCCGCCCGACAGCGCGACCACGCGCAGCACCTTGGGGTGGCGGATCAGCGGCTCGTAAAGGCCCGGGGTCGCGGGGATCGAGAGCTTGAGCATCACCTGCTGGCCCTCCGGCAGCGCGTCGAGTGCCTTGAGGATTTCCGCCAGCAGCAGCGCCTCGCCCTCGGCGCGGTCGGCGGCGGTGATGTCGTATTCGGGTTCGATGATCGGCATCAGGCCGGCCGCGATGATCTTCGCGCCCACCTCGAACTGCTGGGCGACGATGGCAGCGATCCCGGCGGGGTTCGCGGACTTGATCACCGAGCGCATCTTGGTGCCGAACATGCCGTGAGCCACCGACTTTTCGAGCAGCGCGTCGAGCCCCGCCATCGGCTTCATCAGCTGCACGCCGTCCGCCTCGTCGGCCAGACCCTCGTCGACCTTGATGAAGGGGACGATCCCGCGCGCCTTCAATGCCTCGGCGGTGGGCTTGCCCTCGACCTCGGCGTCCATGGTCTTCTCGAACAGGATCGCACCGATCACCTTGCCGCTGGAGAAGCAGGGCGAGGTGATCACGCGGGCGCGCATCGCGTGGATCTGGGCGAACATCTCCTCGTCCCCCGACCACTCGCTGTCCTCCACGCCGTAGCCGCGCAGCGCCTTGGGGGTCGATCCGCCCGACTGGTCGAGCGCGGCGATGAATCCCTGTCCGGTGGCGATGCGGGTCGTCATTTCGAGGGTGTTCATGGCTGGCTTTCTCCAAGTCGCGTGAGGTGGTTCAGATGCGTCCCCTGCCCTCTGTGCATAGGTATGCAAAGTCGGACTGGCGCGGCCTTAGCGAGGCTGCGGCAATGCTGCAACCGCGAAGAACTAGCGCTTCGACAGCCGCCGGATGATGCCCGTGAAGCTCAAGGCGGGCTTGCCGTCGCCCGTCACCAGCCCGCGCACGAAGATCGTCTTGCCGCCGCCGCGGGTCACTTCCCCGCGCGCCTCGACCAACGCGCCGGACTGGACCGAGCCGAGGAAATCACCCGAGAGGTTCAGCGTCACCGCATGATCTCCGTCCAGCACATCGGTGGCGATCGCGAACAGCGCGAAGTCGGCGAAGGTCATCAGGCAACCGCCATGCATGAAGCCGCCCCCGTTCATGTGACGGGCCTCGGCGCGGAAGGCGCTGGTGTAGGAGCCATCGGCCTCGCGCCGGTAGTAGAACGGGCCCGAGCGGGTCTCGAAGGGATCGCCCTCCCAGAAGCGCCACCCGGCGAACTCGCCGCTCTCCATAACCTTGAGGGCGCCGTAGGAGGTCTCGACTGCTTCGCTCATGACCTCACGTCCACAATTGCAGCTTGCTGACCGCGACGGCAAGATCCTGGTCGGGATCGAGCCGCGCGAGGCTGAGGTCGGCGAGCAGCAGGTTGCTCGACCACGCGCTCTTGCGCCACAGCGCCGAGACGAGGAAGGCACCGGTCCATTTGCGCGCTCCGAGCGCAAGTTCAAGCTCGGCGCCCGCGACGAACCACGCCGCATCGCGGTGCTTGCGCGCGATCACCTCGCGGAAGGCGAAGCGCGAGCACGTAAAGCCGCGCTCCATCGCGGCAAGGAAGCTCGGGCGATCAAGCAGTTGCGGCGGAGTGCTGCCGACCAGCATCATGAAATCCCGGCGCACGAGCTTCTTCATCGCCTTCGCATCGCGCGCCACCCAGGCACGCATCACTGCGAGCGCGAGGGCCTCGATCTCGGCTTCACTCACTGCCACGGATCAGCCCTCGAGCGCCGCGACGCCGGGGAGGACGCGGCCTTCCATCCATTCGAGGAATGCGCCGCCAGCGGTTGAAATATAGGTGAAATCATCCGAAACCCCGGCATGGGCGAGCGCCGCGACCGTGTCCCCGCCCCCGGCGACGCTGACCAGCGAGCCTTCGAGGCTGAGCGCGGCCGCCGTGCGGGCCAGCGCCACGGTTGCCGCATCGAAGGGCTCGGTCTCGAAGGCACCCAGCGGACCGTTCCACACCAGCGTGCGGCAGGTCTTGAGCACGTCGGCAAGCGCTTCCACCGCCGTGGGGCCGACGTCGAGGATCATCTCGTCCTCGGCGACCTCGTGGACGTTGCAGACCCGCAAGGAGGCCGGGTTGGCGGCAAATTCCTTCGCGACCACCACGTCATAGGGCAGGTGCACGGTGCAGCCAGCCGCGTCGGCCTCGTCCATGATCTTCGCGACCGTGGGGGCGAGGTCATGCTCGCACAGGCTCTTGCCGACATTCACGCCGCGCGCGGCGAGGAAGGTGTTGGCCATGCCCCCGCCGATGATCAGGTGCTGCACCTTGCCCACGAGGTGTTCGAGCACCGCGAGCTTGGTCGAGACCTTGGCCCCGCCCACGACCGCCGCCAAGGGCTGCTCGGGCGCGCCGAGCGCGGCGTCGAGGGCCTTGAGCTCCGCTTCCATCGAGCGGCCCGCATAGGCCGGCAGGAGGTGCGCCAGCCCCTCGGTCGTGGCATGGGCGCGGTGCGCGGCGCTGAAGGCGTCGTTGACGTAGAGCGTGCCAGGCGCGGCGACGGCCTTGGCAAGCTCGGGATCGTTCTTCTCCTCGCCGGGCCAGAAGCGGGTGTTGTCGAGCAGCGCGATGTCGCCTGCACGCAGGATGCTGCCCACCGCCTGATCGACCACCGGCCCGGCGATCTCGGGGATGAACATGATCTCCTTGCCGATCACCTTCTCGACATCGCCGATCACCATGCTGGTGGAGAGCGTGGAGGAACGCGCGCCGCCGGGACGACCGAAATGGGCCAGCAGCAGCACCTTCGCCCCGCGGCCCGCAAGCTCGAGAATGGTGGGCTTGACCGCCTCGACCCGGGTCACGTCGGTCGCCGAGCCGTCCTTCATCGGCAGGTTCAGGTCGACGCGGACGAGCGCGACTTCGCCGGTGAGGTCGGCGGGCAGGTCATCGAGGGTCTTGAACTTGGGCATTTGCTCACTCCGATCCTCCCCCGCCGGGGGAGGATTACCTCACAAGAACTTCGCCACCACCCCAGCGGTGTCGACCATGCGATTGGAGAAGCCCCACTCGTTGTCGTACCAGCTGACGACGCGGGCGAGCTTGCCTTCCATCACGCTGGTTTCCAGCGAATCAATGGTCGAAGACGCCGGGTAGTGATTGAAATCGCTCGAGACCAGCGGCTGGTCGGTATAGTCGAGCACGCCCTTCATCGGGCCTTCGGCAGCCGCCTTCAATGCGGCGTTGATCTCTTCGGCGGTGGTGTCGCGCGAGGGCGTGAACACCAGATCGACCATCGAGACATTGGGCGTCGGCACGCGCACGCTCGAACCGTCGAGCTTGCCCTTCAATTCGGGCAGCACCAGCCCCACCGCGCGCGCGGCGCCGGTGGTGGTGGGGATCATGTTCGAAGCCCCGGCCCGCGCCCGGCGCGGATCCTTGTGGATCTGGTCGAGAATGCGCTGGTCGTTGGTATAGGAGTGGATCGTGGTCATGAAGCCGCGCTCAATGCCGATGACATCGTTGAGCACCTTGGCGACCGGCGCGAGGCAGTTGGTGGTGCAGCTCGCGTTGGAGATGATCACGTCATCGGCGGTCAGGGTCTCGTGGTTGACGCCGTAAACGATGGTCTTGGCAACGCCCGTCGCGGGCGCCGAGATCACGACGCGCTTGGCCCCGGCGGCCAGGTGCGGGCGCGAGGCCTCGTCGGACTGGAAGAAGCCGGTGCATTCGAGCACGATGTCGATGCCCATCGCCGCGTGCGGGAGCTTGCCCGGGTCCTTCTCGGCGGTCACCGCGATACGCTTGCCGTTGACGATGATGGCATCGCCATCGGCCTTCACCTCGCCGTGGAAGCGGCCATGGACCGAATCATAGGCGAACAGCAGCGCGTTGGCCTCGGCATCGGCGAGATCATTGATCGCCACGAGGTCGAGATCATGGTCGCTGCGCTCGAGGATGGCGCGGGCGACGAGGCGGCCGATGCGGCCGAAGCCGTTGATGGCGACTTTGGTAGCCATGAGAGGTACTCCTGCTTAGCTTTTGATCTTGTTCACGATTTGCGGGACAATGGCCTCAGCGGTGAAGCCGAAATGGGCAAACAGGTCTTCCGCCGGAGCCGAAGCGCCGAACGTGTCGAGGCCGATGTTGATACCGGAGCGGCCGGTGTAACGTTCCCACCCCAGCGTGGACCCCGCCTCGATCGAGACGATCAGCGCGTCGGCGGGCAGCAGGTCGGACTTGTAGGCTTCCGGCTGCGCGTCGAACAATTCCATGCAGGGCATCGAGACGACGTCCGCGCCGATGCCCTGCGCTTCGAGCGCCTCGGCGCATTCCACCGCCAGCGCCACTTCCGAGCCGGTCGCGACCAGCACGACCTGGCGCGCGGCACTGGCGGCGCGCAGACGGTAGGCACCCAGCGCGCAGCGGTTGGCGCTCCGCGTCCAGGCCTCATCGCCTTCGCCGCGCGGTTGCGGCAGGTTCTGGCGGGTCAGCGCCAGCACCGAGGGTGTCGCAGGCGTCGAGAGCGCCATCGCCCAGCATTCCGCCGTCTCGATCGCGTCAGCAGGGCGGTAGACATTGAGGTTGGGGATCAGGCGCAGGCTCATCACCTGTTCGACCGGCTGGTGGGTCGGTCCGTCCTCGCCGAGGCCGATGGAATCGTGCGTCAGCACATAGACCACGCCCACCTGTTGCAGCGCCGAGAGGCGGATCGCGTTGCGGCAATAGTCGGAGAAGATCAGGAAGGTGCCGCCATAGGGCACGATCCCGCCGTGCAGCATCATCCCGTTCATCGCCGCCGCCATGCCGAATTCGCGGATGCCGTAATAGACGTAGCGCCCGGCGTAATCCTCGGCCGTCATCGGCAAGGTCGAGGGAGTCTTGGTGTTGTTCGAACCCGTCAGGTCGGCCGAGCCGCCCACCAGCTGCGGGATCGCCGCCGTCAGCGGGCCGAGCGCCATTTCCGAAGCCTTGCGGGTCGCGACCTTCTGCGGCGCGGCGGCAAGGCCGCGGATGTGGTCCTCGATCGCGGAAGGCACGCGGTCGGTCACCGCGGCCATCTGTGCGAGGAAATCCTCCTTCCTCGTCGAGGCCTCGAGCCGCCCCGCCCAGGCGCCATGCGCCGCGCGGCCGGGCTCTGCGGCGCTGTGCCAGTCGGCGAGGATCTCGGTCGGCACCACAAACGCCTCGTGCGTCCAGCCCAGCGCCTCGCGCGCGGCGGCCACTTCCGCAGAACCGAGCGCCGCGCCGTGGACGCCGCTGGTGCCCTGCTTGTTGGGGGCGCCCTTGCCGATCAGCGTGCGGCAGGCGATCAGCGACGGGCGCGGGTCGGCCTTGGCCTCGCCCAGCGCGCGATCGATATCGGCGAAGTCATGCCCGTCGCACTCGGCCACGTGCCAACCGGTCGCGATATAGCGGGCCTTGATGTCCTCGGAGGTCGAGAGCCCGGTCGCCCCGTCGATGGTGATGCGGTTGTCGTCCCACAGCACGTTGAGACGGCCGAGCTGGAGATGCCCCGCAAGCCCGATCGCTTCGTGGTTGATGCCCTCCATCAGGCAGCCGTCGCCCGCGATCACCCAGGTGCGGTGATCGACGAGGTCGTCGCCAAAGACCGCGTTGAGGTGCCGCTCGGCCATCGCCATGCCCACCGCCATCGCGAGACCCTGCCCGAGCGGGCCGGTGGTGCACTCCACGCCCTCGAGCAGGAAGTTCTCCGGATGGCCCGCACAGGGGCTGCCGAGCTTTCGGAAATTGCGGATGTCGTCGATCGTCGGCGCGGAATAGCCCGCGAGATGGAGCAGGCTGTAGATCAGCATCGAGCCATGCCCGGCGCTCAGCACGAAGCGATCACGGTCGGCCCAGTGCGGCGCGGCGGGATCGAACTTCAGATGGCGCGTGAACAGCACCGTCGCCACGTCCGCCATGCCCATCGGCATCCCGGGATGCCCCGAGTTGGCCGCCTCGACCGCGTCCATCGAAAGGGCGCGGATGGCGTTGGCCATCGGCTGAAGGCGGGCGGCATCGAGGCTCATCGGCACGCTGTTCTCCTGAGGAGGTCGCTCGCAATCGCGCGATTCGACCCCGGTTCCGGTCGGCGTGTGCCATTGCCGAGCCCAAGGGGGAGGTCAACCTTTGCCACCGCCAATCCCTTCGGCGGCGAACCGCCCATTTATCAACAGCCCGCCCCAAGGCTTTGCGCACGCTGCCTTGTGTTGGTAACGGTAGCAGCATGAGTGCCGACCGCATCGCATCCGCGCTGACCCGCATCGAGACCGCCATGGCGCGCATCGATGCCGCGCGCGCGGGGCTCGGCGAGGGCGAGGCGCGGGGCGGCGGCAGTTCGGCGCGGGTGGTCGAGCTGGTCAATGTCCATGAGAAACTGCGCGAGCAAGTCGCGGAAAGCCTTCGCGAACTCGATGCGCTGCTGGCAACGCTCGAGGAATAGGCCGGTCCGATGAGCACGGTCACCCTCAGCATCGGCCCCAAGACCTACCAGGTCGCCTGCGCCGACGGGCAGGAAGCGCACATCAAGGCGCTGGGCGAGATGATCGCCGAGAAATACGCGCAGCTCGGCAGCGCGCGCGCGCCGCTGGAGGCGCAGAATCTCGTCTTTGCCGGGCTGTTCCTCGCCGACGAGCTCGATCAGGCGCGCAAGCGGCTGGCCGACATCGCCCAACCGGCGCCCGCGCCCGAACCCGACACCGCCGAACCCGACACCGCCGAGCTCGACGCCGCGCGCGAGACCATCGCCCGGCTCGAAGCCGAGCTTGCCGAAGCGCGCGAGGCCGCGGCGAGCGCCGCTGCAGCCCCGGTCGCGCCGGAGCCCCCGGCCCCTTCCACTGCCACCGCGGCGGTGCCCCAGTTCGACCTGTTCGGCGGCTCTCCTGCTGCATCGGCCGCCGATGCGGAACTCGCCGCGCGGCTCGAAGCGCTCGCAGCCGCCGCCGAGGCCAGCGCCGCCGCGCTTGAAGCGGCCGCCGCGAGTGCCTAGATAGAGGGCGGCGGGACTGCCCGGCACGAGCCGATTGAATATCCCTGAGGCTATAAGCAATCCAATGGGAGCTGTCCCTACCCGGGTTCACCGGTTCGTCCGGGGGTCTCGGGTATACGGCGCCCACCTGACGTTAAAGGCGTCAGAGGATTTCTAGCGCAAACGACCCATGGTGGTTCCGTCACGTTTTTGATTTTCGCATCGCCTCCGCGATGCGGTTTCCTCCAGGGGCCCGGCCCCTGCGGGGCCACCCTTCCGGGCGCGCGTTCGCGCTTGCGGCCTGCGGCCGTTTTTGTGTTTCGCGAAATCCTCGCTCACACGGCCTGAAGGCCGCGTCGCTGCGGGCGGCCGTTCGGCCTTGCAGGGCCCGCGGCCCGTTACAGTCCTCCCCTTGAGGGGAGGGGGCCATCCGCAGGATGGTGGAGGGGCGCGCGGCGGTGATGCTTGCCGCACAGTCGGCAGAGGTCTACCGCTTTCTCCAATGACCCACCCCACCAAAGCCGCCCTGCGCAAACAGCTGCGCGCCTTGCGCAAGGCGCATGTCGATGCGCTGCCGGACAATCTGCGCGCGCTGATGTTCCATCGCCCCCCCGCGCCGCTCCTCGCGAAAATCCCGCAAGAGGCGGTGATCGGCCTCTACCACGCCGGCCCGTTCGAGGCACCTGCCGCCGCCTATGCCCGCTTCTTCCGCGACGCCGGGCACAGCCTCGCCCTCCCCCACTTTGCGGACCGGGCTGCGCCGATGACCTTCCGCCACCACACCGATCCTTACGCGCAGGACGATCTCGAGGTCGGCCCCTTCGGCATCCTCCAGCCCGCCGCCGAGGCCGAGGCGCTGGTTCCCGACGTCGTGTTCGTGCCGCTGGTGGGCTTCACCCCCGCGCTCGACCGGCTGGGGCAAGGCGGCGGGCATTACGACCGCTGGCTCGCGGAACATCCCCCGCGGCTGGCCGTTGGCCTCGCATGGGACGCGCAAGCCTGCGAGACCCTCCCGACCGAACCCCACGACAAGCCGCTCGATGCCCTCGTCACCCCGACCCGGATCTACGGAAACCTCTGAGACATGCGCGAGACCCCGACCTGGCGAATCCCTTTCGGCATCGTCAGCCTGTTCATCCTGCTGATGATCTACGGCGTGGTGATCGCGCGCTATGCGCCGGAGATCATCGGCGGCTGGTCGGGCGGGGCGCAGGCGGTGGTCTACACCGTGCTCGGCCTCGTCTGGCTGCTGCCCTTGCGGCGCTTCCTGATCTGGATGGAGACCGGCAGCTGGAGCCCGCCCGCTCCTGCACCGGACGCGAAAAAGGCGGACTGAACGCCCGCCTTCGCATGGCCTTGCGAGGCCGATCCTGGAACAAGTGGCGCGAGTGACGGGGCTCGAACCCGCGACCTCCGGCGTGACAGGCCGGCGCTCTAACCGACTGAGCTACACCCGCGCATCTTGTCCTTGTCGAGCAATCCGGCGATGCCGTCCCGCTCGTGGAGCAGCGCCATTAGGCGTGCGGCTGGGGGCTGTCAACGGCCATTGCGGCAAATTTTCAGCGGTGCGCGAGGCGCTCAGCAGTTCTCGTACTTCCAGTTGCGCTTCTTGCCCTCGGCGAGCCATTCCACCGCCAGCGCGATGCGCTTGGCCCGCGTCTCCTCGCGCTTCGCATCGGCGATCCACTCGACATATTCGCGGCGGTGCGACGGGGCGAAGGAATCGAAGGCGGCGCGCGCGGCGGGCGCTGAATCGAGCGCTGCGGCCAAGGCGGGCGGAACGGGCAGTTCGGGCTTCGGAGCGCGCTTCGGCTTGGGCGCGGCAGCCGCATCGGGGCGGGCCAGGAAGCGCGCGATCAACTCCTCGTCGGGCGGCAGGTCGGCAAGACTGGCGAGCTTGCCGAGCGCGCCCATGCCCTCGCCCGTCCGTTCCTCGTGGTGGATCACGACCGAGGCATGCGCCTTGAACGCCGCAAGGCCGACGACGTTCTTCCCGCCCACCATGAAGTGCGGCATGCCCCACTTGATGGTCTCCTCGGCCTCCGGCAGCGCACGGTGCACCAGCGCGCGGACATGCGCGAGGATCGGCTGCGCAAACGGCGCCGCCTTGGCGATGTAGTCGTCGATACGCGGATCACGGGTCATGTCGGAGGCCTCCCGCCCCCGACAATAGCCCAATCAGTCGATCAGCAGAAGCGCCGGGGTCTCGATCAGCTTCTTCACGCCCTGGATGAAGCTCGCCGCGTCATGCCCGTCGACCACGCGGTGGTCGCAGGAAATCGAGATGTTCATCAGCTTGCGCTTGGCGATGCGCTCGCCGCCCATTCCATCGGGCACGAACATCGGGCGCTCGACAATGCGGTTGGGGCCGATGATCGCGACTTCGGGGCGGTTGATGACCGGGGTGGTGGCAACGCCGCCGAGCGGGCCGAGCGAGGTGACGGTCAGCGTCGAGCCGCTGAGTTCTTCGGACGTCGCCTTGCCTGTCCGAGCGGCTTCGGCGAGGCGGCCGATCTCGCGGGCGAGCTGCCACAGGTTCTTCGCCTGCGCGTCGCGGATCACCGGCACCATCAGCCCCGCATCGGTCTGCGCCGCCATGCCGAGATGCACCGCGCCGTAGCGCGTCACCACGCCCGCCTCGTCGTCAAAGCGCGCGTTGATCATAGGGTATTGCGGGACGCACTTGCAGATCGCGGTGATCAGCAGCGGCAGCATGGTGAGCTTGGGCCGATCGCCCCGCGCGGCGTTGAGCTGGGCGCGCAGCTCTTCCAGATCGGTGACGTCGCACTCCTCGACATAGGTGAAGTGCGGGATATGGCGCTTGGCCGCGGCCATGTTCTGGGCGATGCGCTTCCTGAGGCCGATTACCTTGATCGTCTCGTCCGCGCGTGTCCCGCCCGCCGCGCCAAAGCCGCTGCCGGCGTTGTAGGCGAGGAAAGCATCGAGATCGGCGTGACGCACGCGCCCATCGGCGGCTGGCTTCACTTCGGCTAGATCGATCCCCAAATCGCGCGCGCGCTGGCGCACGGCGGGGCTGGCGAGGACCTTGGCTTCGGGCCTGTGTTCGGATGTGGGCGCAGGCGCAGGCGCCGGAGCGGATGCCGGAGCGGGCGCAGGCGCGGCGGCTATGGCGTCGTCGGCGTCCGAGGCGTCGGGGTTCTCGGCCTCGATCCGCTCGGCCACCTCCTCCGAGGTCGGCGCATCGGACATGTCGTCCTCGATCTGCTCCGCCGCCGCCTCGGCGTCGTCTTCGGAAACCTCGCCTTCGGTCTCGATCACCAGCAGCATCCCGCCGATAGCGATGGTGTCACCCACCTCGCCCGCGAGCGTCGTCACCACGCCCGAGACGGGGCTTTCGATGTCGATCGTCGCCTTGTCGGTCATCACGTCGACGATGTGCTGGTCTTCCTCGACCCGGTCGCCGACCTTGACGTGCCATTCGACGACTTCCGCCTCGGCCACGCCTTCGCCCACGTCGGGCATCTTGAAGATGAATTTCGCCATGGCGCGGTCAGTCCTTGAGCAGCTTGTCGATCGCCTCGCCGATGCGGACCGGGCCGGGGAAATAGGCCCATTCGAGGCTGTGGGGATAGGGCGTGTCGAAGCCGGTGACGCGTTCGACCGGCGCTTCGAGGTGGTAGAAGCAGCGTTCGGTAACGAGCGCGGAAAGCTCCGCACCGAAGCCGCTCGTGCGGGTCGCCTCGTGCACGATCAGGCAGCGCCCGGTCTTCTCCACCGAAGCCTCGATCGCGGCGATGTCGAGCGGCACCAGCGTTCTGAGGTCGAGGATTTCGGCATCGACGCCCTTCTCGCGGCACACGGCCTCGGCCACATGCACCATCGTGCCATAGGCGAGCACGGTCAGCGCCTCGCCCTCGCGCACGGTGCGCGCCTTGCCGAGCGGCACCTTGTAATAGCCTTCGGGCACCACGCTGTCCGGGTGCTTCTTCCACGGCTCGACCGGCTTGTCGTAGAAGCCGCTGAAGGGGCCGTTGTAGATCCGCTTGGGCTCGAAGAAGATCACCGGATCATTGTCCTCGATCGCCGAAATCAGCAGGCCCTTGGCATCGTGCGGGGTGCTCGGGATCACGGTCTTGAGACCAGCAACATGGGTGAACAGCGCCTCGGGGCTCTGGCTGTGGGTCTGGCCCCCGAAGATGCCGCCCCCGAAGGGCGAGCGCACCGTCATCGGCGCGATGTAGTCGCCCGCCGAGCGATAGCGCAGCCGCGCGGCCTCCGAGATCAGCTGATCGAGGCCGGGATAGATGTAATCGGCGAACTGAATCTCGGGCACGGGGCGCAGGCCATAGGCCCCCATCCCCACGGCCACGCCGATGATGCCGCATTCCGAGATCGGCGTGTCGAACACGCGGGTCTTGCCGTGCTTGGCCTGAAGCCCGGCCGTGGCGCGGAACACCCCGCCGAAATAGCCGACATCCTCGCCCATGATGATCACGTCGGGATCGCGGGTCAGCATGATATCGAGCGCTTCGTTGATCGCCTCGATCATGTTGAGGCGACGCTCGGTGAGGACGTTCTGGCCCACGCCGGCGGGGGCGCTTGAAGGTTCCTGGCTCATCCGAAGGGCCTCTCGGTGCCGAACTTGGCGATGCGCTCGCGGATGGCCTGCGCTGCCTGCTCCTCGAGGTGCCAGGGCAGCTCCTCGTAGACATCCTCGAACATGGTGTGGAACGGGTGGTGGAGACCGTGGCCGAGGATGCCGTTCTTCTCGGCTTCCTTGGTGGTGGTCTTGACGCGCTCGGCGCATTCGAGGTCCATCGCCGCGTGACGCTCCTCGTCCCATTCGCCGATGGCGATAAGGTGCTTCTTGAGCCGCGTGACCGGATCGCCCAGCGGCCATTCCTCGCGCTCCTGCGCCGAGCGGTAGCCCGAGGGATCGTCCGAGGTGGAGTGGCCCTCGGCGCGGTAGGTGAAATACTCGATCAGCGTCGGACCGTGATTGCCCCGCGCGCGATTTGCGGCCCATTGCGCCGCCGCATAGCAGGCCAGCGCGTCATTGCCGTCGACCCTGAGCGCCGCGATCCCGTAGCCGAGGCCCCGCGCTGCAAAGGTGGTGCGCTCTGCGCCCGCGAAGCCTGAGAAGCTCGAGATCGCCCACTGGTTGTTGACCACGTTGAGGATCACCGGTGCGTTGTAGACCGCCGCAAAGGTGCAGGCCGAGTGGAAGTCGCCTTCGGCCGTGCTGCCCTCGCCGACCCAGGTCGCCGCGATCCGGCTGTCGCCCCGGCAGGCGCTCGCCATCGCCCAGCCCACGGCCTGCGGGGTTTGGGTGGCGAGATTGCCGGAGATGCTGAAGAAGCTGTGCTCGCGGCTCGAATACATGATCGGCAGCTGGCGGCCCTTCAGCTTGTCGGCCTTGTTCGAGTAGATCTGGTTGATCATCTCGATCAGCGGATAGCCGCGCGCGATCAGGATGCCCTGCTGGCGATAGCTCGGGAAAATCATGTCGTCGCTGGCAAGCGCCATCGCGGGCGCGATCGAAGTCGCCTCCTCGCCGGTGCACTTCATGTAGAAGCTGGTCTTGCCCTGCCGCTGGCCGCGGAACATGCGCTCGTCGAAGGCCCGCACCAGCGCCATGTGGCCGAGCATCTGGCGCAGCGTCTCGGGATCGAGCCGCGGGTTCCAGGGGCCGTGCGCCTGATTGTCGTCACCCAGCACGCGCACAAGGCCATAGGCAAGCCCTGCCATCTGCGAGGGATGGACGCCCTCGTCCGGGCGCGGCTGGTCGCCGGGCTGGCCGATGTCGAGATGCGAGAAGTCCGCCTTGTCGCCCGGGCGATATCTGGGTTCAGGCACATGCAGCGCGAGCGCCGGGCGATTGCCCTCGCCGCCTTTCGCTGGATCGGCCATTCCGTGCGCTCTCCCCGTGCCGGCACACCGCGCGATGCTGCGGGTGCGATCATTGCTTGAATACGTATTTTTATTTCACCGCCGGTGAACGGTCAAGCGCGGCGCGCGCGGCGACCTCACACCGCAACAGGTGCGCTGATCGGGGGCAGCGGGACGTAATCATGCACCACGAAGTCCTCGATCCGATATCCAAATATTGTTTCGGGCTTGCGGGTGATCTCGAGCCGCGGGTGGCCTTGCGGCTGGCGCGCGAGCTGTTCCTCGATCAGATGCGCGTGGTTGAGGTAGAGGTGCACGTCGCCGCCCATCCACACCAGCTCGCCTGGCTCCAACCCCACCTGCTGCGCGATCATCGCGGTCAGCAGCGCGGCCGACCACAGGTTGAACGGCAGGCCCAGCGCAACATCGCAGCTGCGCTGGTAGAGCACGCAGTTGAGCCGCGCTTCGGCCCCCTCTCCCGCGACATGGAACTGGTAGGTCTTGTGGCACGGCGGCAGCGCCATGCGATCGAGCTCGGCGACGTTCCAGCCCTCGATGATGTGGCGGCGGCTGCCCGGGCTGGTGCGCAGCGATTCGATCACCTGCGCGACCTGGTTGATACCCTCGCCCTTCTCGTAGAGGCCGTCGGGGCGGTAGCGGTAGGTCGGCCAGTCGACCCACTGCTTGCCATAGACCGGTCCGAGATCGCCCCAGCGCTTTGCAAAAGCCTCGTCATCGGCGATTCGCTGGACGAAACCCTCGAGGCTGACCGGATCGCCCGTCTCGCGGACGTAGCGCGCGTGCGGCCACTCGTTCCAGATCTTCACGCCCTGCAGCACCAGCGGACGGATGTTGGTCTCGCCGGTCAGGAACCACAGCAATTCGCGCGTCGCGGTCTTCCAGTAGACCCGCTTGGTGGTGAGCAGCGGCATCGCGCCGTCGGCAAGGTCGAAACGCAGCATGCTCCCGCACACCGAGCGCGTGCCGATCCCGGTGCGGTCGATCCGCTCGCTGCCCTGCTCCCAGATCTGCCGCATCAGATCGAGATATTGCTGCTCGGGATGCGGATTTGCGGGGGACGGTACGGGATTCGCGAGGCTGGCCATGGCTGCAACCATAGCGTGCAATTGCCCGCTTGCCACCATGCCCATCCCCACCTATAGGGCGCGCCTTGCCTCGACCCGCAGGGCCTTTCGGCTGCGCGGGAACGACACGGTCGGGGAGTAGCTCAGCCTGGTAGAGCACTGTCTTCGGGAGGCAGGGGCCGGAGGTTCGAATCCTCTCTCCCCGACCAAATTGCTTATGCATTCTTGCGGCATATCTGCGGCCCGGCATCGGCTTCGCCCCCGCCGGTGCTTGCCGGGCGTCACGCGTTAACCCTGATTCGCAAGGATTTGTCGATCCGCTATGGGTGCGGGCGCACAGCAACGGATCAGGCTCACCGAACCGCTGAAAAAAGAAAAAGCCCCGGTTTCCCAGGGCTTTAACTTATATCTGCGGCAGCCTATTAGCGGGTGCCGATCAGCTCAAAGAACCATGCCCACATAAAGGCCTCCATTGCACAGATTTACCCGATGCAATGGTGTTTAACACATTATTAACCCTAATCAAGCGTTAAGCGCAGCCCTCCCGCCGCCCATCATCGCCAGCAGCTCGGGCATTCCGATCGCTTGCGAGAACAGATAGCCCTGCGCCTGGTCGCAGCCCATCGCGCGCAACGTCGCGGCGACCTCCAGATCCTCGACCCCTTCGGCGACCACCACCTTGCCGAGCGAATGCGCGATCTCGATCGTCGCGCGCACCACAGCGCGGCTCTCGTCCGACTTCGCCATGTGCTGGACGAACTTCTTGTCGATCTTGAGTTCGGAGCTGGGAAGCTTCTCGATGTACTCGAGATTCGATTCGCCCGTGCCGAAATCGTCGATCGAGAGGCCGATCCCGCGCGCCTTGAGTGCCGCGATCTGCGGCGCGATGCGGTGATCTTCCAGCTTGGCGGTCTCGGTCAGTTCGAGGGTCAGGTTCTCCGGCGGGAAATTGTAGCGCCCGAGCATCGTCATGATGTCGAACAGCAGGTGCGTGTCGGACAGGCTCTTGGCCGACATGTTGACCGCCAGCTTGAAGCGCGGATCGAGGGCGATCGCCTGCTTGCCATCGATCAGCGCGGACTCCATCACCAACAGGGTCAGCTCGTTGATCCGGTCGCCGGCCTCGGCGGCGAGCACGAGATCCTGCGGATTGATGAGTTCGCCCCCGCCAGGTCGCCAGCGGATCAGCGTCTCCGCCCCCACGATCCGGCCCGAGGCAAGATCGATCTTGGGCTGGTAGGCGACGCCGATGTCCCGTTCACGTAGCCCCTTCTCGAGCAAGCGGATCAGCTCGAGCCGCTGGTTGCGCGCCTCGAGATGCGCGGCATCGTTGATGATGAAGCGCACCCCGCGGGTCGCCGCCTCGTCGGCCGCCTGCATCGCCTTCTTGATACGCAAGGCCACCGGCAGGTCGTGATTGGTATCGACCCCGATCGCGGGCGCACCGTTGGAGGATTGCCAGTCATGGCTGATCGCGGTGTTCAGCATCAGCGCCAGGCCGTCGGTGTGGCGCTCGAGCTCGACATTCTCCATCCGCGGCGCAAGCCAGATCAGGACATCGCGTTCGAAGGCGATATCCCCGACCTCGCCCGGGCCCTTCACATAGCCGATGAGCGTGTTGACGAAGTCGCCGATATCGCGCGAGCTCCATTCCTCGGACAACTCGGAGAGGTTGGCGATCTTGAGCGCGAACACGTCCGAATCGGCGTTCGCCTTTTCGGAGCTGATCGCAGTGGTCGTCATCGCATCGATGCCGGCGCTGAAATATTTGCTGTTGATGCGGCTGAAACCGATCGCGGCGAAAATGAGCGCAAGGAAGGCCGAGATCATATCGATATTTACGGTGTATTCGTCGAGTATGAAGGCCGCGAGGGGCAGCGCCGCCACGGGCAGCCACAACACACCCATCGAGCGTCTTCGGCTCAACGCCTGCGTGATGATGAGGGCGGCGGCAATCAGCATTGCCGGGAACCACATCAAGTCGATCGGTTGACCGCGCAGGAGGGTATTGGCCGAGATGATCTGATAATATGTGCCCGAAACTTTCCCGTAAATCGGGTGCCGGTGCATATCGCGAGAATCGATAAAGGTGTTGCCGATGATCACGGATTTGCCGGCAAACTCCTTGGCCCCCACCCTTCCTCGCAGCACGTCGAGGTACGAGTAGGTCCGGATCGTGTTCAGATTGAACGCCAAATCAGGGCGAAATCGCGCCGCTGGTCCCCGGTAACCGGCGAGGACCGCCGAAATCGCGGGATACTTGATGCCTTTGTATTCAACCTCTGTGGGAATCTGCAAAGAGAGGCTGAAAGGGCTGAAGTAACCCACCATCGAAGCTTGCGGTGCCGCCAAACGAAAGGCTTCGACCGGGAAGATGGGCTCGCTCTTTTGAAATCCGATCTGATTTCCGGGCGACATTCCTAGCCACACCTTGCCGCGGTGCTTCGCCAGCGTTCGCGCAAATTCGGCGTCGTTCTCCGAGGAATCGGGATCTGCGTGGGCACGGTCAAAGACAATAGTCTTGGCCCCCGCCTGCACGAGTTTCTCGATGACCGCGCTGTCCTGATGCCTGTTCGGCATCGGCTGACCGAGTTCATTGAGCGTGAAATCGTCGATCGCGATCATCACGATATCCGGAGGCGTCGGGCGCGTGCGCAGTTGCGCGCGGGCCAGTCGCAGCGCGTCTTCGGCCGGGAGCGGAAGGTCGATTGCGGCCGAGACCACCCCGAACAGGATCGCCATCGCCGCCACCTTGATGCGCTTGCGGCGCAGCAGGTCGGCGCCCGAGCGGCGGTCCAATCTGGCCTTGAGCACGGCCTCCTCGCCTTCGGACGAGCCGAAAGCGCGCCGCATCCTGTCGGCCAGAGACTTGAGCGATGCGATCATCAAACGCGCCATCCGAGGGGAAACCCAAGCTTCTCCCTAGGCCGCGTTGGTTAATTCATCGCAAACGATCCGGCCTTGCAAGACCGCGCGCGAGGCCTGCTAGATCACCCCGGGCGCGAGCAGGCCGAGCGCAATCGTCAGCACGCCGAGCCCGATCGACAGGTGCCAGCGCAGCCGCAGGAAATCGGCTGCGGCCAACCCCAGAGCCCGGTCGACCAGCGGCGAGGCGAGGATCAGCGCGCCGAGATAGAGCAGCGCCGGCCCCGGCCATTCCCACCCGAAGCTCCACGGCAGGAAGAGCGCCACCGCCAGCAGGCTCGGCAGCACCGCCACCAGATAGGCCCCGGTGCCGGCCCGCCCGCTCAGGAGCGCCTGCCCCCACCACACCCCGCCCAGGAAGCTGAAGATCGCCGCCGCATAGGCAAAGCCCCCCGCGAGCGCGGCATAACGCCATTCGTGCCCGGCAAGCAGCATGGCAACGCAGATGAGCTGCGGCAGAAGCCCGGCATAACCCAGCACGCGGGCTGCGGGGGAAAGCGATGTATTTCCGTCCATGGCAGGGCAAATCGCGGGCACCGCCTCGGGTTCCCGTGCGCTTGCGAACCGGACGGCTTTGGGCCACTTGAGCGGCCATGGAAATGTTCGACCTCACCGGCCGCACGGCCGTCATCACCGGCGGCAATGGCGGTCTCGGCCTGGCGATGGCGCGCGGGCTTGCCAAGGCGGGCGCGAATGTCGCGATCTGGGCGCGCAATGCGGACAAGAACGCAGCGGCGTTCGAGGAACTTCATGCGCTCGGCCCAGGCAACGTCCTGACGCAGGATTGCGACGTGTCGGACGAATCCGAAATCGCGGAAGCAATGCGCGTGACGCTCGACGTTCTGGGCAGGGTCGACGTGTGCTTCGCCAACGCGGGCATCTCCGGCGCGGGCACGGCGATCCCCGATATCACCGCTGAAGGCTGGGACCATACCCTCGCGGTCAACACCCGCGGCGCGGCGCTCACCTACAAGCACGTCACCCGCCACATGATCGCCCGCGCGGCCGCGGGCGAGCCCGGAGGCAAGCTCATCGCGACGTCCTCGGGCCAGTCGATCATGGGGGTCAACCGCTCGTCCGACTATGCCGCCTCCAAGGCCGCGCTCAATGGCCTCACCCGCGCTGCCGCCTTCGAGCTCGCGCGTTACCGGATCACCGCCAACGCGCTGCTTTTCGGCTATTACGAGACCGACATCACCGCCAAGGCCGACCCCAGGTTCGCCGAGTGGATGAGCCGCCGCATCCCGCTGCGCCGCCCGGGCGACCATGAAGGGCTCGAGGGCCTCGCGGTGTTCTTCGCCTCGCCCCATTCGGACTACATCACCGGCCAGTGCCTGGCCGTGGACGGGGGCCTGTGCATCTCCTGAGGCAGGAACACCGAACCTGCCGGACCGTTAGCGATCAAACCCTTCCCCTTTCGGAAAGCCCCCTCCCCCGTGTCCGACGACGACCAGACCCCTGAATTCGCCGACCGCAAGGAAGACCGCTCCCGCCAGCGCGCGGTGCCGGCGGGGCGCATCGCGCGTTTCGGCACCTTCGGGCGGCTGGTAGGGGGCGTTGCCGGCGGAATGGTCGCCGAGGGCGCGCGGCGGCTGGCGAGCGGCGAGGGCATCTCGGCGCGTGACCTGATCCTCACCCCCGGCAATGTCCAGCGCATGACCGACCGCCTCAGCCACCTGCGCGGCGCGGCGATGAAGATGGGGCAGATGATCAGCTTGGACGCGGGCGATTTCCTGCCCGAGGAGCTCTCGAAGATCCTCGCCACCTTGCGCGATCAGGCCAATTTCATGCCGACGAGGCAGCTGGATCAGGTGCTCCGCGCCGAGTGGGGCGCCGACTGGCGCAAGCAGTTCCGCTGGTTCAACCCCCGCCCCATCGCCGCCGCCTCCATCGGGCAGGTGCACAAGGCCATGACCCGCGATGGCGAGGAGCTGGCGATCAAGGTGCAGTATCCCGGCGTCGCCAAGTCGATCGACAGCGATGTCGACAACGTCATGACGCTGCTCAAGGTCGCCGGCTTCGCCCCGCCCGAGCTCGAGATGGACAAGCTGATGGCCGCCGCCAAGCAGCAGCTTCACGAAGAGGCCGACTACCAGCGCGAAGGCGCGCAGATGGCGAAGTACCGCGCCATGCTGGCGGACACCCCGGGCTTCGTCGTCCCGCGCCTGCACGAGGGTCTGACCCGCGGCTCGATCCTCGCGATGAGCTTCGAGGAGGGCGTCAGCATCGAGGAGCTCGGCAACGAGCCGCCCGAGCGCCGCGACGAAGTCTTCGCACGCCTGATCCGGCTGGTCGCGCGCGAGCTGTTCGATCTCGGCGTGATGCAGACCGATCCAAACTTCGCCAATTTCCGCTACCGGCGCGAGACCGGCGAGATCGTGCTGCTCGATTTCGGCGCCTGCCGCCCGGTCGATCCCGCTGTGGCGAACGGCTATCGCAAGATGCTGCTCGCCGGATTGCAGGGAAATGCGCAGGACGTGCTCCAGGCCACGATCGAGGCCGGTTTCATGATGCCGATCGTCGCCGAAAAGCACCCGGAGCGGGTGGCCCGGATGATCGAGATCGTCATCAACGAGATGCGCGCCGATGCGCCCTTCGACTTCGGCGACCGCGCCTTCATACCGCTGCTGCGCGAGGAAGGCTGGGCGATCGCGCAGGACAAGGACACCTGGGCCTTCCCGCCGATCGAGACGCTGTTCGTGCAGCGCAAGGTCTCGGGAACGGCGCTGCTCGGGGCGCGGCTGAAGGCCAAGGTCAACATCCGCCGCATCACCGAGGAGGTGCTGGCAGCCACCGCGCCGCTGGGCGAGGCAGCGGCCTGATCGCCGCCCTGCCGCGCGGGCGCGCGCGAGTCCCGGGGTCGCTTTGACGACGTCTGTGACGGTCATCACACTTTCTTCATGATGTTCCACATGAAACCAACGAGATACACGGTGGACAGCGCGCCGCGTTTGTAATAACGCCGCTCGCATGCATGGGGGGATAGATCACAGGACGAGCGTGCTGTTCGTGTGTCTCGGCAATATCTGCCGGTCACCGATGGCCGAAGGCGCATTCCGCGTGGCGGCGCAGGCACGCGGCCTTGCGGCGCTTGTCGATTCGGCCGGAACCGCTTCCTATCATCTCGGCCACGAGCCCGACCCGCGGGCGATCACGGTCGCCCGCAAGCATGGGATCGACATCGCCGGTCAGACCGCGCGGCAGATCGAGCGCGACGATTTCTACCGCTTCACCCACATCATCGCGATGGATCGCGCCAACCTCGAGGGCCTGCGCTCAAAGGCCCCGCGTGACGGAACGGCGCGCCTCGCGATGTTGCTCGATGCGGTCGAGGGGCGGCGCGGCGAGCCGGTGGCCGATCCCTATTATGGCGATGCCGCCGCCTTCGAGGCCGCCTGGCAGGTGATCAACCGCGGGGTCGAGGCCTGGGCCGAGCGGCTGCTGCGCGAGACCGCACAGCAAAACGCCTGAGTTTCGCAGCGAAGCGTTACAGCCCCTTGCGTCCGAACCCGCCCGCGCGGGCGGGCGCGGCGGGAGGCTGAGCGCCGCGCTCGTGCCAGCCGGCGGGCGCCGCCGCCGGAGGCGTGGGGGCGCGGCGCGGCAGCGGGAAGGGTTCAGGCTCGGGTGCGCCATCGGCGATCAGATCGGCGACACCCTCGCACCCGCCGAAGCGCTTTTCGAGCCAGCGCTCGGCAAACTTGATCTGTCCGCCGTGCCCCTCGTGCGGGACGAGGACCAGCCTGCGGGTGGTGACACCATTCACTTTCTGGGTTTCGACCATGATGTTCGCAATCTGGTCGAGGCGCAGGCGGCGGGTCGAGACCATGCCGTGGAACTCGATTCCCGTCGCACCGACCGACAGGATCTTGTTGTCGAGCAGGTAGCGCGCGAAGTAGACCAGCATGTAGGCAAAGCCGATCGCGACGATGCCGCCCACCAGCATGGCCTTGAGGCCGCCGAGCGTGAGCACCCACACGCCGAGCCAGAACATGCCCGCGCTGCCGACCAGCCCGAAGGCGAGCTTCACCCGCGAGAAATAGACGTCCGACATCGTGCTGGCCCCCTTCGACTGTGTGAGCGAGAGCTAGGCCGCAAGTTGCAAACATCTGTTTAACGCCGCAATAATTCGAAAATCCGCTACCCGCCGCGCAGCAGCTGCACACCCCAGTCGCGCTCGAACAGGTAGAGGAGGATCCGCGCCGCCTCGCCGCGGGGGCTGGTGAGGCCCCCGTCGCGCTCCATCAGCAGCCGCGCGTCGCCGTGGGCGATGGGGAGCAGGCGCTGGGTCTGTTCGAGATCGGCGATGCGGAAGCCCGCCTCGCCCGATTGCCGCGTGCCGAGCAGCTCGCCCCCGCCGCGCAGCTCGAGGTCTTCCTCGGCGATCCGGAACCCGTCCTGCGTCTCACGCATCAGGGCGAGCCGCCGCTTGCCCGTTTCGGAGAGTTCATCGCCGCGCAGCAGCACGCAGCGGCTTTTCTGCGACCCGCGCCCCACCCGGCCGCGCAGCTGATGAAGTTGCGCAAGGCCGAAACGCTCCGCCTGCTCGATCACCATGAGCGTTGCCGTGGGCACGTCGACCCCGACCTCGATCACGGTGGTCGCGATCAAGAGCCGCGCCTCGCCGGTGACAAAGCGCTCCATCGCCGCGTCCTTGACCTCAGGACGCAGCTGGCCGTGGACCATGACGACTGCATCGCCGAACCGCTCCTTCAATGCGGCATAGCGCGCCTCGGCGGCGGCGATGTCGGCGAGGTCGGGGACGCCGTCGACCTCGCGCACCATCGGGCAGACCCAATAGGCCTGTTGCCCGCTGGCAAGGTGCCGTTCGACGCCTGCGACCATCTCGTCCATTCGCGCCTGCGGGAACACGAGCGTTTCGATCGCCTGCCGCCCGGGGGGGAGCTCGTCGAGGCGGCTCACGTCCATCTCGCCATATTGCGCCAGCGTCAGCGAGCGCGGGATCGGGGTCGCGGTCATGGCGAGGGTATGCGGCGCGCGGCGGCCCTTGGCGGCGAGCGCCAGCCGCTGCGCCACCCCGAAGCGGTGCTGTTCGTCGATCACCACGAGGCCAAGGTCGCGGTAATTGACCGTGTCCTGAAAGATCGCGTGGGTGCCGACCAGCAGCTGGATCGAGCCATCGAGCAGCCCCATCAAGATGCTCTCGCGTTCCCTCCCCTTGGCGCGGCCGGTGAGGAGTGCAATCTCGACACCCGTGGGGCCGAGCATCTTCCTCAGCGTCTCGAAGTGCTGGCGCGCGAGAATCTCGGTGGGCGCGAGGAGCGCGGCCTGCTTGCCCGCCTCGACCGCGATCAGCATCGCGTTCAGCGCCACCACGGTCTTGCCCGCCCCGACATCGCCTTGCAGCAGGCGCAGCATCGGGGCCTCCTGCGCCATGTCGCCCGCGATCTCGGCGATGGAGCGCTGCTGCGCGCCGGTGAGGCCGAAGGGGAGTTGCAGCTTGGCCCGCAGCGCCCCGTCGCCGACCAGCGCCTGTCCGCGCCGTTTGCGGCCATCGGCCTTGACCAGCAGCAGCGCGAGCGAGTTCGCCAGCAATTCGTCATAGGCCAGCCGGTCGCGCGCCTTGGCATCGGTGCTCTCGTGCCCGAGCTTCAGCGCCTCGCGCCACGAAGGCCAACCGGAGCGTTCGAGCTGGCCGGGCTCGATCCACTCGGGAAGCTCGGGGAGGCGCTTCAGGGCCTGCTGGGCAAAGTCGGCGATGCGCGGCTGGGTGAGGCCTTCCGAGAGGCGATAGACCGGCTCGGACATGCGCCCCATGTGCGCGGCACTCGCCTCCTCGATATGATCGGGGTGGACGATCTGAAGCATGTCGCCATAGCGGTCGAGCCGCCCGGCCACCCAGCGCGTCTCGCCCACCGGCACCAGCTTCTTGGCGGTGTAGGCGGCCTTGCCGAACCAGTTGAGCGAACAGACGTTGCCCACCGCGTCCTGCGCCAGCACGCGATAGGGTCCGCGGCTGCCGGCGCGCGGCGAGCGGTGCTCGATTGCGGTGAGCGCGATGATCACCTGCTCGCCCTCGGCGGCCGAATCGAGATCGGCGACCGCCCGCCTGCTGACAAAGCGTTCGGGCAGGTGATAGGCCACGTCCTTCACGCGGGTGAGGCCGAGCTTCTCCAGCGGCTTCATCAGCTTGGGGCCGACGCCTTCGAGCGTTTCGACCTCGGCGAAGAGCGGATTGAGAGCCTCGGGGCGCATGAATGATGCGCTACCACCCAATTCTCGTCTTTGCGAGGAGCCGAAGGCGACGCGGCAATCCATGATCCACTGTCACACCAAAGGGCGGGGTGTGGTCATGGATTGCTTCGCTTCGCTCGCAAAGACGAGTTGAATGGCGTGCCGTCCGCAATTATCGCGACAGCATGACCGACACCCCCTCTTTCGCAACCCGCCTCGCCCGCGCCAAGTTCCGCGCCTGGCACCGCGGCACGCGCGAGGCCGATTACATGATCGGCGGCTTCTTCGATCGCTACCACGCCGGATGGGGTGAGGCGGAACTGGCGTGGTTCGAGACCCTGCTCGACGAGGACGACGTCGATGTCATGGCCTGGGCCTTGGGCACGCAAGACGCGCCCGAGCATATCGCGGGCGACCTGCTCACGACGATGCAGAAGCTCGATTACGTCGATATCCCGCGCTGAGCGCGCCAGCCGTCGGGCGCCGTTCGACAAGCGGCGCGTGTCGGTCTAAGGCCCGGAACAAATCCGGTGCCCCTGCTGTTTGGCATGGGCGCCCCGCCCCTTACCTGACCCCCTCCTCCTTTCGAGTTGGGGGTGTTCCTGCGTTGCCCCCTTGGCCCAAGTGAAGTGACCTCATGCCCGATTTGAACCGCATCCTTGCGGCCCGCGATCCGCTGACCCTCGCCTCGCTCCCGCGCGGGAGCGTGCCGCTGGTGCTCGCCGATCTCGCCCGCGCCGCGAAACGCCGCGCGGTGTTCATTGCCGAGGGCGATGCCGCGATGCGCGCGGCGGCCGAGGCGGCGCGCTTCTTCGCGCCCGAGGTGGAGGTCGTCACCTTCCCCGCGTGGGACTGCCTCCCCTATGACCGCGCCAGCCCCGCGCTGTCGATCAGCGCCGAACGGCTCGCCGCGCTCCACAAGCTGCAAGCGCCCGGCAGCCAGCAGCAATTGCTGGTGACCACCGTCAACGCCGTGCTCCAGCGCGTGCTCACCCCCTTCCGCGTGCGCGAGTCCGTGCGCGAGTTCCGCGTGGGTACGCAGATCGGGCAGGAGAGCCTGACCGCGCTCCTCACCCGGCAGGGCTACAGCCGCACCGACACAGTGATCGACCACGGCGAATTTGCGGTGCGCGGCTCGATCGTCGACATCTTCCCCTCGTCGCTCGAGAGCGGCCTCAGGCTCGATTTCTTCGGCGACGAGCTCGAAAGTCTGCGCCTGTTCGATCCCGCCACCCAGCGCACGGTCGAGCGGATCGACAGCCACCTGCTGCTCCCCGCCTCCGAAGCCCTGCTCGACGAGGAGAGCGTCAAGCGCTTCCGCACCCGCTATCGCGAGCTGTTCGGCGCCAATGCGACGCAGGACCCGCTCTACGAGGCGGTGTCCGAGGGCCGCCGCCTTGCCGGGATGGAGCACTGGCTGCCGCTGTTCGAAACCAAGCTCGCGACCCTGTTCGATCACCTCACCAAGGATGACGTGGTGGTGATCGACCAGAGCGCGCTGGGAGCCGCAGAGGAGCGGCTCTCCGACATCGCCGATTACCACGAACAGCGCGGACGGATCGCAGGCGAGAAGAAGGGCAGCTATCGCCCCCTCGCCCCTGACGCGCTCTACCTGTCGCGCGCCGAATTCGATGACGCGCTCGCGGGCCAGCCCGCGCACCGCGCCACCGGCTTCGCTTCGGAGGAAAGCGCCGTGGTGGTCGACTTCGGCTTCCGCTCGGCCCGCGACTTCGCGCCGGAACGTGGGCGCGGGGAGAATGTCTACGAGGCCGCCGCCGCGCATCTCAAATCGGTCGGCAAGTCGGCGAGGAAGTCGCTGGTCGCGGCCTATTCCACCGGCAGCGCGCGCCGCATGGCCGCGATCATCGACGAGGCGGGTGCCCCCACCGCGCTCGCCGACAGCTGGCAGCAGGCGCTGGGGCTGGCGGCGAAGAAGACCACGGCGGTGGTCGTCCTGCCGCTTGAGACCGGTTTCGCCTCCGACAGCCTCGAAATCCTGACCGAGGCCGATATCCTCGGCGACCGGCTGGTACGGCGCAAGAAGAAGCGCAAGGATTCCGATGCCTTCCTCGCCGAGCTTCAGGCCTTGTCGCAAGGCGATCTGGTGGTCCATGTCGAGCACGGGATCGGCAAATATCTCGGGCTCGAGGCCATTCCCGTCGGCAAGAGCCAGCACGATTGCGTCGCGCTAGAATATGCCGGGGGCGACAAGCTGTTCATCCCGGTCGAGAACATCGACGTCCTCACCCGCTACGGCTCGTCCGAGCAGGCGGTCGCATTGGACAAGCTCGGGGGCGAGGCGTGGCAGCGGCGTCGCGCCAAGCTCAAGGAGCGGATCACCGCCATCGCCGGCGAGCTGATGCAGGTCGCCGCCGCGCGTGCGCTGAGGCAGGCCCCCGCCCTCCCCGCCGATCCGCAGGCATTGGGCCAGTTCACCGACCGCTTCCCCTGGTCCGAGACCGAGGATCAGGAGCGCGCGATCGCCGACGTGCTCTCCGATCTCGAAAGCGGCCGTCCGATGGACCGGCTGGTGTGCGGCGATGTCGGCTTCGGCAAGACCGAGGTCGCCCTGCGCGCGGCCTTTGTGGCGGCAATGCACGGGCAGCAGGTCGCGATTGTCGCGCCGACGACGCTGCTCGCCCGCCAGCACTACCAGAATTTCGCGGAGCGGTTTGCAGGCTTCCCGCTCAAGGTCGGCCGCCTCTCGCGCCTCGTCACCAGCAAGGAAGCTGCCGAGACCCGCGAGGGGCTGGAGAGCGGCGATATCGACCTCGTGGTCGGAACCCACGCGATCCTCTCGAAATCGACCAAATTCAAGAACCTCGGCCTCGTCATCGTCGACGAGGAGCAGCGCTTCGGGGTCACCCACAAGGAGAAGCTGAAGCAGCTGCGCGCCGACGTTCACGTCCTCACCCTCACCGCCACCCCGATCCCGCGCACGCTGCAGATGGCGATGAGCGGCCTGCGCGAGCTTTCCACCATCCAGACGCCCCCGGTCGATCGCCTCGCGGTGCGCACCTACGTCATGGAGTGGGACGACATGGTGATCCGCGAGGCGCTGCTGCGCGAACATCACCGCGGCGGGCA
Source organism: Erythrobacter donghaensis (assembly GCF_001557325.1). Classification (GTDB taxonomy): domain Bacteria; phylum Pseudomonadota; class Alphaproteobacteria; order Sphingomonadales; family Sphingomonadaceae; genus Erythrobacter; species Erythrobacter donghaensis_B. Next base: position 2,506 of record NZ_LSJS01000176.1, on the reverse strand, counting down.
GAGCTTCATCGTGGTGCCCCGCATCTCCGACATGGCCGATGTCGAGGACTGGCTGCGCGAGAATGTGCCGGAAATCAAATCGGTTTCCGCCCACGGCCAGATGGCCCCCGGCGAGGTCGAGGAGCGCATGGGCGCCTTCTACGACCGCAAGTATGACGTGCTGCTCTCGACCACCATCGTCGAAAGCGGGCTCGACATCCCCTCTGCCAACACCATCATCATCCACCGCGCCGACCGCTTCGGCCTCGCCCAGCTCTACCAGCTGCGCGGCCGCGTGGGCCGGGCGAAGCTGCGCGCCTATGCCTATCTCACCCACGAGGCCGGGGTGGCGCTGTCCGAGATCGCGCAGAAGCGGCTCAAGGTATTGGGCGATCTCGACACGCTCGGCGCAGGCTTCCAGCTCGCCAGCCACGATCTCGACATTCGCGGCGCGGGCAACCTGCTGGGCGACGAGCAGTCGGGCCACATCCGCGAAGTCGGCTTCGAACTCTACCAGGCGATGCTCGAGGAGGCGATCCTGGCTGCCAAGGCGGGCGAGATGGGTCTCGAGAAACCGCGCGACAAGCTAACCCCGCAGATCACGGTCGACGCGCCGATCATGATCCCCGAGGACTACGTGCCCGACCTCGCCGTCCGCATGGCGCTCTACCGCCGCTTGAACCAGGCCGAGGGGCAGCACGAGATCGAGAGCCTCGCCGCCGAGATGATCGACCGCTTCGGCGATCTGCCGCAGCCGACCAAGAACCTGATCCGCCTGATCGAGGTGAAGCATCAGGCCATCAATGCCAACATCGCCAAGATCGACGTGGGCGCGCAGGCCACGCTCGTCACCTTCCACAATGACGACTTCCCCGATCCGGCCGGCCTCATCGCCTATGTCGCCCGCCTCAACGAAGGCGGAAAGGAAACCGCCAAGCTGCGCCCCGACATGAAGCTGGTGATCAACCGCGCCTGGAGCGATCCGCTGAGCCGGATGAACGGGCTGTTCCAGCTGACCAAGGGCCTCTCGGGGATCGTGAAGAAGGCGGCCAAGGCGAAGAAGGCGGCCTAGATCTCCCGCACCGAAACGCTCTGGCTGTTCATCACCAGCGGGCCGAAGGCGGTGAGGAAAGCGACGTCGCCCGCGTCGCGGCCGATGCCGATGACGGCGCAGTCGTGCGCGCCTGCCATGCCGGTAGGGTCGACGATGTGCCACTCCCCGTCGAGGAACACCTCGGCGACCGCATGGAAATCGGGCGGGTCGGCGCGCAGGGCATAGACGCTGGCATAACGCGCCGGAATGTCGGCGGCGCGGGCGAGCGCGATCATCAGGTGGGCATAGTCGCGGCACACCCCTACGCAGTCATGGAAGGTGTCGAGCGCGTTGGTGTCGGCCGTGCTGCTCCCACGCACATAGGCGATGTGCGCCGCGATCCACTCGGCCATCGCCGCGACCTGCGCGCCGCCTTCTAGCCCGGCAAAGCGCGCCTCGACCAGATCGAAGAAACGCTCGGAGGGGCAATAGCGCGAGGGCAGCAGATATTGCACGGCCTCCCCCGGCAGGCAGTGGAGCGGGGTGGCAGGCAGCGCGGCGATCGCCTGTGCGGGCCGCGCAATCGTGAGGCACGCGGCGTAATCGACCAGCATCCGCCCTTCGGCCGCCAGCCACGCCCGCGTCCCCACCCCGTCCTGCGCGGCAACCCGGGTGAGTGCCGTTCCTGTCGTGATAATCGAGCTCTCCACCCGCTGCCCCGCCAGCGCGGCCACCTCGATCTGGAGCAGCACCGCGCAGGGCTGCTCGAACCAGTAATCAAGCTGGACGTCGATCTGGAGCTTCACGGGCGCAGGGTTCCGTTCTGGGGAGGGAATCGGGCTTGCGCGCTGCCCCTAGACCGGAATGCGCAGGCAGGCGCGTTGTTTCTGAGCGCCGCGCAAGGGCTTGAGGCACCGACGGGATCTGCGATCCGCCGTGCGACCCGAACCCCGCGCCGTCGGCCCGGCGTGATGCGCAAAGGTCACAAGTCGCCAAAGCAATCGCGCGCCCCGCATCGCGCCGCTTGCCGCGACCAAGCCGGTGTGACACGATTTCGACCCAAGCAATATCAGAGGCTAAACTCTGAACGAGAGGGCACCATCATGATGAACGCCGTCGTCACCCGTAATCTTTCCCGCTCCATGCTGCTGGCCGGTGTTGCCGCCGTGATGTGGAGCAGCCCGGCCCTTGCGCAGGACACCGCCGCCGCCCCGCCAGAATCCGACGAATATGAGGGCAACGTCATCATCGTCTCGGCGACCAAGCGCGACACCACGATCCAGGACGTGCCCTTCTCGATCAACGCACAGACGCAGGAAGACATCCAGCGCTCGGGCGCGGTGACGCTCGAAGACCTGTCGCGCAATGTCGCGGGCCTCACCATCCAGAACCTCGGGCCTGGCCAGAGCCAGGTCTCGGTGCGCGGGATCTCGGCAGGGCAGGTCGTGCGCGACCAGCCCGGCGTGAAGGAGCAGGTCGGCGTCTATCTCGACG
>NZ_LSJS01000175.1 GCF_001557325.1 Erythrobacter donghaensis | reverse complement strand
AAATCATCGTCTCGGGCCTGCGCCAATCATTGGAATCGATCCGCAACATCCGCCGCAACTCCGACGAGATCGTCGATGCCGTGGTCGCCGAGGACATCGCCAAGCTGCCCGATCTGAACACCGCCCAGATCGCCGCGCGCATCCCGGGGGTGCAGGTCTACCGGCAGGGGGGCGAGGCCTCCAACGTGCTGGTGCGCGGCCTTCCGAACTTCACCACCACCTACAACGGCCGCGAGATCTTCACCGCCGAGACGCGCATCGTCGCGCTGCAGGACTTCCCGGCCGCCAATGTCGCCGCGCTCGAGGTCTACAAGACCTCCGCCGCCGACCTGATCGAACCCGGCCTTGCAGGCCTCGTTAATGTGCGCTCGCGCCAGCCGCTCGACTTTGCGGACGGGCAGATCGCAGGCTCGGTGTGGGGCCTCTACACCGTGCAGGCCGAAGAGATCACCCCCAACTTCAACCTGCTCGCCACCAAGCGCTGGGACGTGGGCGACGGGGGCGAGTTCGGGATCCTCGTCAACGCCTCGCGGGTCGAGATGACCTATCTCGACGCGGAAATCTCGAACACCGACTTTCTCCAGACCTTCCGCGATGACGGCGGCGACGCGTTGATCCCCGATGCGGGCGCGGGCACGGCGGCGCGCTTCCCCGATATCCAGCGCCTGTTCTACCGCTCGGGCAACCGCGTGCGGCCCTCGGTCAACGCCGCGATCCAGTACAAGCCGAACCCCGATCTCGAATTCTATCTCGAGGGCCTGTGGCAGGGCTTCCGCAACGAGATCGACGACCGCCTGCTCGCCGCCGAGCTGTTCAACGGGGCGCAGGTGGACAGCCTCCAGTTCCGCGAGGGCACCAACATCGTCAGCGGCGGGACCGTGAACGGCCTGCCGGGATCGCTGTTCTCGTTCCAGGGCGCGACCTACAACAAGACCGACACCTACCAGTTCGCAGGCGGGGTGAAGGCGACCTTCGACCGCCTCAACGTCAAGCTCGACATCGCCCGCACCGATAGCACCTTCACCGGATCGACCGAAAGCGTCGACCGCCGCTGGACCGCCGCGCCGGTGATCAATTTCGATACCGAGACCCCGGCTTTCGAGATCACCAATATCGATTTCTCGGACCCCAGCGCGCAGTTCTTCGACGGTCTGTTCGAGGAGAACCAGCGGTCGCAGGGTGACGACTGGCAGCTGCGCGGCGATCTGGAATATCTGGTCGACGGCACGCTGATCCGCAGCATTCAGGCCGGGGTGCGCTACACGGACCGCGATGCGCGGCGCGAATATGCCAACCGCTTCTCCCGTCCCGCCACGCTCACCAATGCGACTGCGCTGCCGGTCGAGTTCGAGGTGTTCAACGGCGTCGATGTCGGCGGCACCTCGGTATGGGCCGCGCCGACCTATGACAGCATCCGCGAGAACATCGCGGAGCTGCGCCAGATCGCGGGCTTCCCGAACGGCGATCCGGTGGCGCGCAATCTGCTCTACACCGCGTCCGAGAAGAACTTCGCGGGCTACGGCCAGATCAACCTCGGTTCGGGCGACATCGAGGGCACCCTCGGCCTGCGCCACACGCGCGTGAAGACCCGCGTCGCCGGCCCCGCTCCGACCGGCATTCCGGCGATCGACGAGGGCAACACCAACGAATCCTGGCTCCCCAACGCCAGCATCCGCGCGCGGGTGACCCCCGAGATTCAGCTGCGCGCGGCGGTCTCCAAGACCCGCACCCTTCCGACCTTCGCCGATTTGAACCCCGCGCTGGTGCTCGGCGCGCCGCCGCCGGGCGGGGTGGGGACCGACAGCAACCCCTATCGCGGCTTCGGGGGCAACCCATTCCTCGAGCCCTTCACCTCGTGGAACTTCGACGTTGCGGCCGAATGGTACTTCGCGCCCGCCGGCTTCGTCTCGCTGACCGGCTTCCACCGCGCGGTCGACGGGTTCATCCAGCCCAACACCTTCCGCATCGACGATCCCACCCTCGGCGTCGTCGAGATCACCGGGCCGGTCAACACCGGCAAGGGGCGGATCACGGGGGCGGAATTGCAGGCGCAGATTTTCGCCGATTTCGAGAGCCTGCCCGATTTCGCGCGCGGCTTCGGGATGCAGGTCAATTTGACCTATATCGACGCCGAGACGCAGCAGCCCGACGGCGCGGGCGGGCTGACCTATCAGCCGATCACCGACCAGCTCAACGGCGTGTCGAAGTGGAACGCCAACATCGTCGGGATCTACGAGCGCTACGGCCTCACCGCCCGCCTCGCCTATAACGACCGCTCACGTTTCCGCGCGACGCAGCAGTTCCGGGGCGACGATGTCTATGTCGAGAACGCGCGGCCCGCAGGGCGTCTGGACCTGTCGCTGTCCTACGACATCAACGAGAACTTCTCGCTGTTCGGCGACTGGACCAACATCACCCGCGAACAGTTCCGGCAGGACTTCACCTCGGCCCGCAACGGCGCGCCCGAGGCCGAATTCATCCGCTACCTGCGCGACGACGAGAGCACTTTGTCGCTCGGCTTCAGGTTCAGGTTCGGCCGCTAGGGCTTTTGCGAAGGACGCAGGCTGGTGCCGATCACCGGCCTGCCCTCCGCATCCCAGCCCAGCGGCGCGATATACATCGCGCGGCCCTTCTTCGCGTTCTGGCACCCGCCGCGCGCGATATGGGCGTGGAACAGGATGAATTGCCTCCCCGCTGCCTCGAACACCGCCTGGTGTCCGGGGCCGCTGAGGCACCCCGCCTTGCGGTCGGTGTAGCTGTAGAGGATCGGGTTCTCGGGCGCATCGGTGCACGGCCCCAGCGGCCCTTCGCAGGTCGCATAGCCCATGGCGTAGGGGCTGAGGCGCTGGTGCGTCTCCCAGCCGAAATGGTTGGCGGAATAGAAGAGCACATAGCCCTCCCCGCGCTGCACCATCGTCGGGCTCTCGATCACGTGCGCCTCCCACGGCTGGTCGTTGGCGAGCAGCGTGACGGGCTCGCCGGTGAGGCCGAGGCCGTCCGGCGTCATGGGCTGGGCATAGATGTTCGTGGGCTTGCCGACCGCGTTCGCATCGGCCTTGTAGTAGAGGTAGAGCTTGCCGTCGGCGTCGCGGAAAGGGCTGGCGTCGATCGTCCCGCCCTGGTCGCGCTGACAGACCAGCGGTGCGGCCGCGTCCGAGGTGAAGGGGCCGAGCGGATCGGCGCTGCTCGCGACACCGGTGCACTGCCTGCCGCTCGCCTTCTCGCGGGCGGTGAAAAACAGCAGGTAGCGGCCCTCCAGCTCCATCACTTCGGGCGCCCAGGTCCAGCCGCGCTGCGCCCAGGCGGGCAGCACCGGCATGGCGTCATGCAGCCGTGCGCCGTCCTTCAAGGGCGTCCAGTTCACCAGGTCCTCCGAGACGGCCATCTGCACATTGGCCTGATCGGCTTCCGCATTGGTGGCATAGGCGAGGTAACGGCCCTGATGGGGCAGCACGAAGGGATCGGGGAAGTTGGCGCGGTAGACCGGGACGAAGGGTTCGGGTTCTTTCGAGCAGGCGGGGGAGACAAGGCTGGCCGACGCGGTGAACGCGGACAGTATGGCAAGGACGGGTTTGCGCAATCGGCACTCCTCGATCATGAACGGGCGGGAATGGCTTGCCCTCGAGATATTATCATATAAATGAGCGCACGATGAAGGAAACCCCCTCCCGGAACCTGCGCCCCGGCGTCCACCGCCGCCTTTTCGGCCACCTGCCCGATGGCCGCGCGGTCGAGGCGGTGACGCTGGTCAATGCGCAAGGGGTAAGCGCGACGGTGATCGCCCATGGCGCGACGCTCCAGTCGATGATCGTTCCCGACCGCGAGGGCAAGCTCGCCGACGTCACGCTCGGCCATGCCACGCTGGCGGAATATCTCGGCAGCACCGCCTATTTCGGATCGAGCGTCGGCCGCGTCGCAAACCGCATCGCGGGCGGACGCTTCCTGCTGGACGGCACCGAATATCGCGTGCCCGCCAACAACGGCCCCAACGCGCTCCACGGCGGCCCCGAGGGCTTCGACAAGGCGCTGTGGGACATTGTCGAAACCGGCGATACGCCTGCGCCTTTCGTCCGCCTCGCCCACACCAGCCCGGATGGCGATCAGGGTTTTCCGGGCACGCTCCAGGTCACCGCCAAATACGCGCTGGGCGATGACGGCGCGCTCGCAATTACCTATCGGGCCACGACTGACCGGCCGACAATCGTCAACATGACCAACCACGCCTACTGGAACCTCGCGGGCGAAGGCGCGGCAACCGGGGCGATGGACCACGAACTGACGATCCCGGCCGAGCACTTCCTGCCCACCGACGATACCGCGATTCCGACCGGGGACTTCGCCCCGGTCACAGGCACCCCCTTCGACTTCCGCGAAGCCCGGGCGATCGGCGCAAGGGTGCGCGACACCACCCACGACCAGATCCGCATCGGCCACGGCTATGACCACAATTGGGTGGTCGACCGGAGCCGCAGCGCTACGCCGCGTCTCCTCGCCCGCCTTGCCCACCCCGCATCGGGCCGGGTGCTCGAAGTGCTTTCGACCGAGCCGGGGGTGCAGTTCTATTCGGGCAACTTCCTCGATGGCAGCCTGGTCGGCAAGCGCCGACAGGCCTATCGCATGGGCGACGGGGTAGCGCTCGAACCGCAGATGTTCCCCGACACCCCCAACCGCCCGGCGTTCGGCTCAATCCGGCTCGGCGCCGGTGAGGAATATTGCCACCGCATCGTCTTCGCCTTTTCGGGAGAAGGATGACAGGCAAACAAAAAGCGCCGACGGCGGGGCCGTCGACGCTCGATCTTTGCCAGCGCGGTCAGGCCGCTGCCGGATGGCGCCGGGCGCCGCCGGTGGTCTCGGCGTAGCTCTGCTCCATCTGCCGCATCTGCGCATGGCGCCACTGGTCGTAGCTGTAGTCAACCTGTTCCTCGGAGGTCTGCACCGTCTTCAGCGTCAGCCTTCCGGTCGAGGATCTGCCATCCTGTGCCATTGTCTGCCTTCTTTCCCTATACTTCGGCCCGCGGGGTTGGAGCGGGGAAGAAATGCAGTGTCGCACGGGGAGCCGGTTGTGCTCCTATCCTGAATTAGCCCGTCGCTGCTCTCTGCCTTCGGTCTGGCGCGTTTGGGCGGAGCGGACCTTAACGGATGACGCAATCCTGCCTCAGGCCGTGCCAAACGCGATCCGCAGCACGCTCAGCACGCCGAACACGCCCGCGACGATGCAGGCCGTCTTGTTGGCCGCCTTCGCCACCGCGCGGCCGAGCGGGGCATGGAGGTAATCGTCGATCAGCTCGTCGAGGCCATATTTCACATGCCGGAAGCTCTCCGCGATCAGCAGCAGCATCAACAGCGTATTGAGCGGATGGGCGAGCCACCCGCTCACCCGCGCGTGCGACAGGTCGGGCAGCAGCAGCACCAGCGCGGTCAGCAGCCAGGCATAGAGCACCACCAGCGCCAGCGAGTTCCAGCGGACCGCGATGAACTCCTCGGCCCCGCCGCCGCCCGGCGGCAGTCGGCGCGTGGCTCTGCGGGTGTCCTGTTCGGGCATGATGTCGCTCCTCTATTCCGCCGCTGCCGGAACCCGCAGCGCTCGGTGTTCCTCGGCGAACCAGGCGTAGGTCTTGTGCAGGCCCTGCCGCAGCGAGGTGCTCGGCTCCCAGCCGAGCCACGCGCGCGCGGTGCTGATGTCGGGGCGGCGGCGCTGGGGATCGTCGGTCGGCAGCGCGTGATGCGCGACCCTGACCGGCGCACCCGCGACCTCGCCCAGCGTCTCGACCAGTTCGGCGATGGTCAGCTCCTGACAATTGCCGATGTTGACGGGCTGCTGATCGGGAAGGTCGGCCTCCATCAGCCGCACCAGCGCGTCGACCGTGTCGTCGACGTAGCAGAAGCTGCGCGTCTGGCTGCCGTCCCCATAGATCGTCAGCCGCTCGCCGGCGAGCACCTGGGCGATGAAATTGGAGATCACCCGCCCGTCATCCACCCGCATGTGCGGGCCATAGGTGTTGAAGATCCGCGCCACCCGCACTTCGGCGCGGCCCATCCGGGCGAAGTCGAAGGTCAGCGTCTCGGCGGCGCGCTTGCCCTCGTCGTAGCAGGCGCGCGGCCCCGTGCAGCTGACATTGCCGCGGTAGGCTTCGGGCTGCGGGTGGACGTCGGGATCGCCATAGACCTCGCTGGTCGAGGCAAGCAGGAAGCGCGCGCCCGACTGCTCGGCCAGCCGCAGCAGGCTGTCGGTGCCGACCACGTTGGTGAGCATGGTGTGCTCGGGATCGGCCTGGTAGAGCACCGGCGAGGCGGCGCAGGCGAGGTTGTAGATGCGGCGGATCGCCGCGCCCTCGCGCAGCACCGCTGGCGGCAGGCCATGGGCGATATCGCCGCGCACGAAGCGGAACCGGGGGTAGCGCGCCAGCGTGTCGAGATTGGCGATGCGCGCGGTCTGGAGGTTGTCGAGGCACAGCACCCGCTCGCCTGCCTCGAGCAGGCGGCGGCACAGGTGCGAGCCGATGAACCCGGCCCCGCCTGCAACCAGCGTCCAGCCTTGCGTGTCTGCAGTCATGCCATCTCTCTCCTGTTGGCTGTGGTGTCGTTGGTGTCCCGCCGCTGCGCGATGGCCGCGAGGAGGTCCGCCTCGAACCGGGCGGCGCGGACCGCCGCGCTGTGCCCGTCGAGCACCGCCGCGCGCGCGGCCTCGCCGATCGCGCGCGCCGGACGGCGGAGCGCCGCGATCACCTCCGCGCTCTTGTCCGCAAGGATGATCGCCTCGCCCGGCGCGAACAGCGTCTCGATCCCCTCCCAGCGGTCGGAGATGATCGGCGTCCCGCAGGCCCCCGCCTCGAACAGGCGCACCGAGGGCGACCACCCGGCCGCGATCATGTCGGCGCGGGTGACGTTGAGCGTGTAGCGCGAGGCCGAGTAGAAGGCGGCGTGCTCGCCAGGCGGCAGATGCTCGATCCGCTCGACATTGGCGGGCCATACGATGTCCTCGGGATAGCGCGGCCCCGCGACGGCAAAGGTCATATCGGGACAGGCGAGTGCAGGCGCTATCAATAGCCGCTCGAGGGTCGGCTGGCGGTCGGGGCTGTAGGTGCCGAGATAGGTGAGGTCCCAGCGGCACTCCACGTCGACCGGGTGGTAGCGCTCAGTGTCGACCGAGCAGTAGAGCGCCCGTGCCGCCCGGGCCCCGTAGTCCTCCTCCAGCCGGGTCAGCACCGGCCCGCCCGAGAAGGAAAAATAGATGTCGAAGTGGGAAATGATGTTGCGCGAGACATAGTCGCACTCCCCCCGGTCCAGCGCCGCGAGGGTAACGGGGGTATCGATGTCGTAGAAGCACACCGCCCCGCGCGCGGCGCCCTGCACGAAGGCGCTCACCGCGATGCCGTCGGGCACGTAGGAGCCGACCATCACCGCGTCCGCCCCGGCAATCTCGCCGCGCCATTGCTCGAGCCCGGCAAGGCTGTCGTAATAGGCGAGGCGGCAGAAATCCGGCGCGGCCAGATCGCGGTGCGCGGCGTACCACGGCACGTCGCGCTCGAGGAACAGCACTTCATGCCCGCGCGCCGCGAACGCCGCCAGCAGCGCGCGGAAAGTGGTCGCATGGCCGTTCCCCCACGAGGACGACAGGCTCAGCCCGAGCACCACCAGCCTCATGCCGCGACCTCGCGGCGGGCCTGGGCGAGCCGGTGCAATTCGCGCTCGACGACACCCGCGCGCAGCTCGTAGGTGTGCTCGCGCCGCACCCGCTCGAGCGCCGCCGCCCCGATCGCCCGCGCGCGCGCCGGGGTGAGCGCGGCGAGGTGCTCGGCCACGTCCTGCCCGTCGCGCGCGACCAGCACTTCCTTGTCGGGTTCGAGGAACATCGGGATCCCCTCCCAGGCATCGGTGATGAGGCAGGCTGCCGCGCCCGCCGCCTCGAACACGCGGGTCGCGGGCGAGAAGCCGACCGCCGCCATCGAATCGCGCGCCACGTTGAGCACCGCGAGCGGGGTGGCGTTGAAGACATTGTGCTGCGCCGTGCCGACATGGCCGATCGCGCGGGTGTTGGCCGGCATCGCCTTGTCTCCCCAGCCATTGCCGCCGATCAGGAAGCTGCGGTGCGGCAGCAGCGATGCGGGGCGCAGGAAGAACTCCTCCACCCGCGCCTCGCGGTCGGGCAGGCGATTGGCGAGGAAGGCGAGATCGCAGGCAAAGCGCGGATCGGGCGGGACAGGCACATGCGTCGTCAGGTCGAGCGCGTTGTAGACCGGCACGCAATCGCGCGCGCCGAAGCCCTTGTAGGCCTCGACCACCGGCGGGCCGCCCCCATAGGTGAACACCATGTCGAGCCGCGGCAGCGCGGCGCGCACCGGGTGGCCCGGATCGCGGCGCATCTCGTCGAGCGTGGCGGCGGCGTCCACGTCCCAGAAGATCGTCAGCGCGTCCTCGCGCGCATGGGCCAGCACGCCTTCGAGCAGTTCCCGGTCATAGACCCCGACCCCGCTCGCCTTGATCACCACGTCGGCACCGCCTGCCTCGGCGAGCGCCCCTGCAAGGCCCTCGGGCGTGGCAGGCCACACCACCACCTGCGCCCATGGCGGCGGGTCGATGTCGCGGTGCGCCTGCCGATCGAAAGCGTCGGGCTCGTAGAAGGTGATGCGGTGCCCGCGCTCGGCCAGCGCGCGCAGCAGCCCGCGGTAATAGGTCGCCGCCCCGTTCCAGTAGGACGACAGCAGGCTCGATCCGTAGAAAGCGATATTCATGCGGTCTCCTTTTGCGGGGCGAGCAGCGCCAGCAGTTCCTCGGCGCGGTGGGCGCAGGTGTGTCGTTGCCGGATCGTCGCGAGGCCATGCGCGGCCAATTGCCCGCGCATTGCCGGGTCGTTGGCGAGCGCTCTGAGGTGTGCGGTCATCTCCGCCCCGTCGCGCGCGACGAGGTAGTCGCTGCCGGGAGAGAACAGCCCCTCGGCATCCTCCCACGGCGCGCAGACCAGCGGAATGCCGCAGGCGAGCGCCTCGAACACGCGGATCGTCGGGATGCCGGGGAGCGCCTCGACGTAGAAGCGGCGGGGGACGTGGACGGTCGCCACCGCCCGCGCGAAGATCGCCGGCGCGCGCGGGTTCGCCGCCCAGCCGCGGTAGCGCGCGCCGTATCGCTCCAGCGCGGCGAGCGCGGCGGCGGGGTAGCGCACCCCGTAGATGTCGAGCGGCAGGTCGGCGGCCGCGGCGGGGGCGAGCAGGAATTCCTCGAGCTCGGCCGAGCGCTCTCCGTCGCCCCAGTTGCCGATCCACACCAGCCCCTCGCGCGGGGCCTCCACGGCAGGCGGGTGGAAGCGGCGGGTGTCGGCGGCCTCGTGCCACACGTGGACACGGCTCCCCCAGCCCCAGCCGCGATAGACCTGCGCCAGCGCCTCGCCGAAGGCCAGCACGCCGTCATAGCCGGTGAGGTCATAGGCGCGCATCGCATCCGGCTCGCTGACAGCGCGGTGGTGGGTGTCGTGGAACAGCAGCCGGAAGCGGCCCCCGCGCTTTCGCAAGGTGCCCAGCCGGGCGACCAGCGCGGGGTCGTTCCATTCATGCACGATCACGCAGTCCGCGCCCTCGACCAGCGCCTCCACGTCGGCATCGGCGGGGTAGCTGACCGAGGCGAGGCGCGGATAGGCGGTCTCGAAGGGCCTGAGACCGGCCGCGCCGTGATCGGCCACGAGATTGGCGCGGCTCCAGGCACCGGCAGGCTCGAAGGCGAGCGCATCGTGGCCGCGCGCCATCAGGTCGTCCATCACCCCGCGCAGGAAATGGGCATTGCCGTGGTTCCAGCACGAGGCGAGCGAGTGGGTGAACCAGGCGATCCTCATGCCGCCACCGCGCGCGTCTTGAGCAGGGGCGCGTAGATCGCCGCCATCCCGCGCGCCATCGCGGCAGGGGTGAAGCGCTGCGCGCGGCCATGCGCCGCCTCGCCCAGTCGCCAGCGCAGTTCGGGATCGCGATGCACCCGGTCGATCGTCGCGGCAAACCCGGCGGCGTCCTGCGCAGGCACGAACAGCGCCGCCCCGTCCCACAGCTCGCGGAAGGTCGGGATGTCCGACAGCACCAGCGCGCAGCCCGCCGAGGCAGCCTCGAGCACCGCGAGGCCGAAGGGCTCGAAGGTCGCGGCCGAAACGAACACCGGCCGCAATTGCAGGAGCTCGGCCAGGCACGCGCCGGGCAGCGTGCCGAGCGCGACCGCGTGGGCGAAGCGCGCCTGCTCGCCGCGCGGGCCCCGCAAGGGCCCCGCCGCGAGCAGGCGCACGCCGCACTGCGCGGCGGCCGCATCGAGCACCGCGGCGTTCTTGGCCGGATCCCACATCCGCCCCACGCTCAGCGCAGCATGGAAGCGGTGGACCTCGCCCGCGATTGCAGGCGCGGGCGGGCGGCCGTTGTGGACGACGACGGGCGAACACGGCAGGCGATAGGTCGCGGCCAGCATCGCGGCGAAGGCGGCGCTCGGGGCGACGGTGGCCGCCGAGCCGGTGAGACCGCGGCGCACGCGCTCGGCGTGCCAGCCGAGCGCGGGGTCGAGCGGGCCGCCACGCGCGCCCTGCCACCAGGTCGCGATGCAGCCATGCGCGACCGTAACCACCGGCACCGGAAAGGCGGCGGCCCCGGCGAGCGCGGGGGAATTGCAATGGACGAGATCGGCGCCGGTCTCGGCTGCCAGTCCGGCGAGCGCCCGCGCGGCCGTCTGCACCTCGCCGGGGCCGTCGCACAGCCAGTCGAGCGGCAGCCCGGTCTCGATCAGGCGCACTCCGGCGGGCAGCTCGGCGCGCAAGGCCTCGCCCGGCGCGGGGCCGAGCAGCGCGAGCGTGACCTCGCAATCGCCCGCGGCCAGCTGCGCGGCGAGATCGCAGGCATATTGCCACACCCCGCCCACCGCATCGGTGGTCATCAGGATGCGGGCCCCTGCAAGGCGGGCGGCGCGAGCGCTCACGCGGCGTGCTCGGGCGAGATCGCGGGGAGCGGCAGCGGCGCGGCGCGGTTGGCGGCGAGCCAGGCGGCCAGATCGGCCAGCCCGCTGCGCCACGGCTTGCGCGGCCCCAGCCCCAGCGCCGCATCGGCGGCGCGCGTGTCGGCGACGAACCAGCGCTGGTCGCCCGCGCGCCACTCGGCGAAGTCGACGCGCGGCGCGGTGCCGAGAATGCGGCGGATCTCGGCCACGAGGGTGAGCAGGCTGACGGCATTCTCCGGCCCGCCACCCCAGTTGAAGGCGCGGCCCGCGATGGCACCGATCCGCTCGAAGGCGGCGATATAGGCCGCGCAGGTATCGCCCACGTCGCACACGTCACGCACCTGATGGCCATCGCCGTAGAGCGTGATCGCCTCGCCCGCGAGCGCCCGCAGCAGGAAGTGCGCGACCCAGCCCTGGTCCTCGGTGCCCATCTGCCGCTCGCCATAGATGCAGCTCATCCGGAACACCGCTGCGGGCATGGCGTAGCTGCGCGCGTAATCGAGCACATACTGGTCCGCCGCGCCTTTGGAGCAGCCATAGGGCGTGTGGAAATCGAGCCTGCGGTCTTCCGCCACACCGTGCCGGGCGAGCGCGGGGTCGCGCGGGACATGGCCCGCATCGGTGCGGCGGAAGGCGATGTCGGCAAGGTCGCCATAGACCTTGTTGGTCGACGCGAAGATCAGCGGCGCGCCGGGGCGATCGAGGCGCAGGGCCTCGAGCAGCGCGAAGGTGCCGCCGCAATTGACCGCGAAGTCGGCCGCCGGGTCGGCAAGGCTGGTGGTGACCGCGACCTGCGCGGCGAGGTGGAAGGCGCCGTCGACCCCCTGCACCGCGCGCGCAATCGCGGCCGGATCGCGCAGATCGGCGATCACCGGCTCGACCAGCGGGCCGTGGCGCGCGCACAGCCAGCCGAGATTGCGCTCGACCCCCGGGCGCGCGAGCGAATCGAGGATCCGCACCCGGCAGCCGCGTGCCAGCAGCCGGTCGGCGAGGTTCGAGCCGATGAAGCCCGCTCCGCCGGTGACCAGCAGGGTCATGCCTTCATCGAGGCGTCCGACCCCTCTCGTCATGCCACCAGCCCGCGCGCTTCGAGTTCCTCGCGCGCCGTGGCGGCGCGGTCCTCGGCGGTCTGCCCGGCGAGCCACTGCGCGAGATCGGCGAGGCCTTCGCCGAAATCCTGCCGCGCCTCGAAGCCCAGCACCTCGCGCGCCAGTGTGGTGTCGCAATAGCAGTGGCGGATGTCGCCGGTGCGCGCCTTGCCGAGGATGTCCGGCTCCAGATCGTTCTTCCCCATCGCCGCGCCGAGCGCCCGGGCGACCTCGCGCACCGAGCGATCCGCGCCCGAGCCGATGTTGAATGTGCCTCCCGCCGCCGCAGGGTGATCGAGCGCATCGGCAAAGGCGCGCGCGACGTCGCCGACATGGACGAAGTCGCGACGCTGCTCGCCGTCCTCGAAGATCATCGGCGGCTGGCCGTTCATCAGCCGCGCGGCGAAGATCGCCAGCACCCCGGTATAGGGGTTGGAGAGCGCCTGGCCCGGGCCATAGACGTTGAACAGCCTGAGGCAGGTGCTCTCGATCCCGTAGGGCGCGGCCATGATGTGGGTCATGCGCTCCTGCACGTATTTGTTCAGCGCATAGACCGAGGAGAGCGCGGGTGCCTTCCACTCGGGGGTGGCGACGGGGGTCAGCGGGCGGCCGCGGGCATCGCACGGATCCCAGCTGCGCTGGCCATCGTGCAGCACGCCCCGCACCGCATCCTCGACCAGCGCGCCGTCGGCATCGCGGTAGAGGCCCTCGCCATAGATGCTCATCGAGGAGGCGGTGACGATCCGGCGCACCGGGTGATCCATCAGCCGTTCCATCAGGATCGCGGTGCCCAACTCATTGGTGGCGGTGTAGCGCGCGGCCTCGTACATCGACTGGCCCACGCCCACTTCGGCGGCGAGGTGGACGACCGCGTCCACCCCCTCGAGCGCGGCGGCGACCGCGTCCGGATCCCGCACGTCGCCGTGGCGGAAGTCGACGTCGGCCGGAAGATCGGCGGGCTGCCCGCCGTTCGGGTGAACCTGCGGGATCAGCGCGTCGAGCACCCGCACCCGCTGCCCCCGCCCCAGCAATTCGCGGGCAAGGTGCCGACCGATGAAGCCGGCGCCGCCGGTTACCAAGATCAATTCCGCCACGTCTTCGCTCTCCCGACAGCCGCTGGTTCTTCTTCAGCTAAGTTCCTAGTCGAAGCGGCGAAGCGATGTTTTAAATGGCGATGCTAATGCATGTTGATTGTGAATTGACCGACAAAAGATTGGATGAACCACCCACTTCAAGAGCTTTCGGAATAATACTCTAACCCACTTTGGAAACATGCCTCCTTTAGGGTACGCGACGAGTCGGCTTCTACTTAGCTCCGCCAGCTTCGGGAGCATCATGACTGCCACTATTCTCCTCGTCCGCCACGCGGCGCATGCGCAGCTCGGCCGCGTTCTCACCGGACGGGGCGGCGACGTGCCGCTGACGCCCGGGGGCCGCGCGCAGGCCGAGGCGCTGGGCGAGCGGCTGGCCGCCGGGCGCCTCGATGCCGTCCACACCAGCCCGGTTCGCCGCGCACGGGAAACCGCCCGCGCCATTGCCGCGGCGGGCGGGCTCGCCGAGATGCTCGTGCCGGAGCTCGACGAGATCGATTTCGGCAGCTGGGCCGGCAAGAGCTTCGCCGAACTTGCCGGCGATCCCGCGTGGCAGGACTGGAACACGCGGCGTGCGCAGGCCTCGCCTCCGGGCGGCGAGAGCATGCGCTGCGTCCAGCAGCGGGTGCTCGCCCACCTGCGCACCGCCGCACGCCGCGGCGCTGGCGCGGTGATCGCGATGGTCAGCCACGCCGACGTGATCCGCGCCGCGGTCGCCGGGGTGCTCGGCCTGCCGCTCGGGCGGATCCTCGGCTTCGACGTCGACCCGGCCTCGGTCACCCGCATCGCCGCGGGCGACTGGGGCGAGCGGGTGATGAGCCTCAACGAGCGCGCGGGGTGAGGATGGCCGACGCCCCCTCCCCCCATGGCCTGCGCGCCCAGGTCGAAGCACTGGCCCCGTGGTTCCAGAACATCGATCTGGGCGGCGGGCTGACCACCGCGCCCGATCACTTCCTCGGCGATTACCCCGCCTTCAAGTACCGCCGCTTCGCCCATGCCCTGCCCGCCGATCTCACCGGCAAGTCGGTGCTCGACATCGGCTGCAACGCGGGGTTCTACGCCATCGAGATGGCCCGCCGGGGGGCGAGGCGCGTGGTGGGCATCGACAGCGACGCGCGCTATCTCGAACAGGCGCGGCTGGCGAGCGATGCGCTGGGCTTCCCCGAGATCGAGTTCGCGCGATGCGACGTCTATGACGTGGCGCAGCTGGGCGAGACCTTCGATCTCGTGATCTTCATGGGGGTGCTCTACCACCTGCGCCACCCGCTGCTCGCGCTCGATCTGATCCGCGAACATGTCGCGGGCGACATGCTGCTGTTCCAGACCATGCAGCGCGGCAGCGAGGCCGTGTTCGACGCGCCCGCCGACCACCCCTTCCACAAGCCCGGCACCTTCGATCCGCCCGCCTACTTCGACGAGCCGGGCTATCCGAAGATGCACTTCATCGAGCGCGAATATGCCGGCGACTGGTCGAACTGGTGGGCGCCCAACGCCGCCTGCTCGCAAGGCCTGCTGCGCGCGGCGGGCTTTGCCATCGAGGCGCAGCCCGAGGCCGAGGTCTATCTCTGCCGCATCGCGCCGGTGCCCTATGCCGATCTGGGCGCGGGGGCGGTCTATCCGGCGCGGGGGGCGCGGACATGATCGAAGCCGCGATGATCTGGAACGAGCCGAACAACAAGTCCCACTGGAACCCCGATCTCGACCCCGACTGGGCGATCTATGCCGACACGGTGATCCGCGCGGGCCGCGCAATTGCCGCCATAAACCCCGCCATTGCCCGCGTATTGGGCGGCATGTCGCCGATCGATCCTGCGTGGGTGGAGAAGATGCGCCGCCACGGGGCGCTGGAGGAGGTCGATGTCGTCGCCGTCCACGGCTTCCCGCTCGACTGGAACCTCTGGCCGATCCACGCCTGGTCCGACAAGATCGCCGAGATCGAGGCGGTCGCCGGGGACAAGCCGGTCTGGGCGACCGAAGTCGGCGTCGGCAGCTTCGGGGCGGACGAGGTGCAGGTCTTCGGGCTCGAACGCACCGCGCAGCTGCTGCTCGGGCGGGTGCCCAACGTCTACTGGTATTCGCTGTTCGACCTGCCGCAGGCCTGGGGCGCCGAGACCCGCCACCGCGAGGCCGAGGGCTCCTCCTACTACCGCCATTTCCACATGGGCCTGATCCGCGCCGACGGGAGCCCCAAGCCCGCGCTCGAAAGCTACGCCCGCGTGGCGGACAGAATGGGCCTGATGCAGTGGTTCCACTTCGAGGATCCGCGATTGGATGATGCGGTCAGGATCATGCAGGACCTCGGCGTGCGCAAGCTGCGCACCGGGCTCAGCTGGGCCGACCGCTTCCGCCCCGGCGCGCTCGACTGGTTCGACCGGCAGATGGAGGCGCTCGCCCCGTTCGAGGTGATGGTGACCTATTGCTTCACCCCCGAGCATCTCGGCGTCGAGGCGCACCACACCTCCTGCGCGCGCGAGCCGCAGGCCTTCGCCGATTTCTGCGCCGAGATGACCGAGCGCTACGCCCCCGCCCGCCCTGCCCGCGCCGCCGTGCGCGCCTGAAAAGAGGAGAATTCGATGCTGTCCCCTGGGGCCCGCGGGATCAAGGTGGCGCTGGTCGGCGTCGGCAATTGCGCCAGTTCGCTGGTGCAGGGCATCGCGCATTACCGCGGCGGGGCGAACGACACGGTGGGGCTGATGCACCGCCGTCTCGGCGGCTACGAGGCGGGCGACC
>NZ_LSJS01000174.1 GCF_001557325.1 Erythrobacter donghaensis | reverse complement strand
ACCGCGCGAAGCCGATGCGGACGCCATGTCCGCAAGGCCAGCAAGGGACTGCCGGCGCCCGCGCGCCGAGGGTCGCCCCAGCCCGGCCGACAACGGCCGGTCGACCTCGGAGCACGCGCTGCGGCAGGCGCGGCGGCGATGCCAGCAAGGCACGAATGTGCCGATGCGCTGGCGAGCTGCGCCGCGCCGTATTGTTGCGGAGAGTGCGACGAAAAAGGGGGCCGAAGCCCCCGGGTTATTTCAGGATAAAGGCGACGTATCCGCCCAGGCTCGCCGAAATCGTCGTCACGATCAGCAGGAACCCTAGCACCCAGCGCTGGCTCTTCAGCTCTCCGACGAGTTCCTTGTTGGCTTCGGTGATCTTCATGGCGATATGGCTCTCGAGGTCTTCGACGACCTTTTCGGCGTCGCTCGCGGGCACTTTAACAGACCGCAATGCCTGATACAATGTGACTTGGATTCCCATGTGAACCTCCTGTGCTTGATGGGAGTTCCCGAGGGACGGTGCGTGCCAGCGGGTCAGGGACGTTCCTTCAGGAACGCCGCGCAAGCGGGCGCCGGGGGAGCCGATTTGCGCAGCAAATTGGGGGGACCGGCGATCCTTGACGCGCGCCAGCGGGCAACCGTCAGACTGGGACGACACGAGACACTCCTCCCCCCATCTTCCCTTTCTCGCCCCCTCCCCACTTTGATCTGTGATCGAGCTTCCGTACCGGGCGAAGGGGGTTCGATGCCCCCTGAGCCCGGGCCCTGGCAAAGCAGAAGAAGAGAGGAAGGCCCCGGCCGGAGCCGGAGCCTTCCGAAAAGCGCGTCACCCGAAGGTGCGCGCGTGCTGCTGGGGTGCAGCCTGATCGGCAATGCGGCGGATGTGCGTCGGCACGCCTGCCTGACGCAGCCGCTGCGCTAGGTTCGCCTGGATGCCCGAGCCCTCTCCGATAATCGCTTCGACAGGGCTCAGTTTGATGATGCTCTCATTGCGAAGGAACGGTGCGCGCTTTCCCTGACGCTGGTCGGGGACGAAGTGGATGGTGTTCACCCGGTTCTTCTGAGCCCACGCTCCCGCCATGGCGTCGACGCCCTTGCGCATCCCGGTGGTCCCGAGGACCATGTTCGGAATGCGCGCCTTGATGTCATCAAGGATGTCCCAGATCATCTCGAAGTCGTGCCAGTCTTGCTGGCCGCCCGAGACAACGACCAGCGGACCTTCGGGCGTGAACTGCGCCCTGCGGTCCTTGGCGCGTCCGGCGAGGTAGTCGCGCGCCTGGATCTGGCTGGCGGTGACCCCGTTCTTGCTGACCTGCGATCCCCTCGTGGCGGTGAAGGGACGACCCGTTTCGACGCGGTAGACGTCGGCGGCGTGGTCGCGCATCGCCTCGAGCGCTTCACGACATCCTTGCAGCGTCTGGCAGAGCTGCTGCGTCTCCTCGAGCTCGACCGCGTAGATCTCCGAAGGATCGAAGTGCCGGGCCATCTCACCCAGCTTGCGTGCTGCATCGTCCTCGCGGCCCTCGGCAAGGCGGGCGGTCATGTGGAACGAGTTGACCATTCCCCATGCGAGCTGCTGGGCGAACTCCTCCATGCGTGTGTCCTTCAGGACATCGAAGATCGTTCCGATCGCCATTTCCACTGCGCGGCGGGCCATGTCCGGATCGGGCATCTCGGCCGCAATCGGCGCATCGATGATGTTGAGCTTCGCAAGATCGCTCGTTTCGATGAATGCTCCGTCGTAGGATTCGGTGACGCCTTCTCGGGCATCGGCGAGGTTGATGCGAGCGTTGGCGAGATCGGCGAACGAGTTGAAAGTGGTCATGATTGCCTCCAAGTGATTGAAATCGTTCCCACCATGGGAACCCCGAAAACCCATCAGTCGGGAGGCGTGCAGTCAGGGACGCAGCGCTTGCGCTGCGCCGCCCTGCGGGCGCGGGGGAGCCGATTTTCTGCCGGGTGGCCGGCGCGCAAGCTGCACGGTCGCCGGGCGGAAAATTGGGGGGACCGCGATCCTTGACGAGCGCCGAAGACTGATATGTTTCGGCAGGTGTTCCTGTGTGTGTGGAAGAGACGTTCCCGCCCCGGAGCACGAGAGACGGGAGGCAGACGGGCCAGCCTGCTGGCCCGCCCTCCCGGCCCGGCGAACGGGTTAACAGCGGGAACACTCCCAATCTTGGAAGCCGTTCAGCGTGGTTGGTCGGCAGATGACGGGCTGTCAGGGATGATGCCGCGCAGCTGGCATCACCGCCTCGCGGGCGGCGAAGGCAAGCGCAGCGACAGCCTGAGCCGATCCTTGACCGGCCGGAGGCTGCCGAATGCCGCGCTTTCGCGCGCATGCGCGAACTACGGCTGTAATGCTCCGACCGCGAACGCCTTCCTGAATAGGAAAGGCGCGTTCGCGGGGAAGGACCGCCGCCCTGCCCGGATGGGCGGCGGCGGTGAGAATGCGTCAGCGATCGTCACCCGCAGGGCCGAGACCCCTCGGGGGGCTCGGTGATGCGAGGCGGGCACGCGCAGCCCTTAGCGAAGCGTCAGCTGAGCGAGGGCCGCGGCGCCGAGCGGAATAGAGCGCGGGCCCGGCCGAAGGTCGGGAGACGTCCGCTCATCTATGGAAGTGCAGATCCAGCAGGGCATGTGTGACGTCATGCGGGTGAGGTGGTTCATGTTCGGCGTTGCACCGAACGATCAGGCTGACATCCGTTTCGTATGTTGTGTCATTTGGGCTCAGCCTTGCCAAATCCAGATAGTGGCGGAAATCCGCTGCCTGTTCTTCGTTGAGCAGGATGCTCAACTGCGGGCTGTGCCGCATCCGGACGCTGACGGTTCCGCTTTCGTCGTGTCGGCTAGCGTGGCTCGACAGGATTTCGACGCGCATCGCGGCGATTGTTTGTTTCCGCAGTCCTGCTGGAATGCGTAAGTTTTGGAGGATCGAGCAGAATTCATCGGCTTCCTCGCA
Organism: Erythrobacter donghaensis; assembly: GCF_001557325.1. Lineage (GTDB taxonomy): Bacteria > Pseudomonadota > Alphaproteobacteria > Sphingomonadales > Sphingomonadaceae > Erythrobacter > Erythrobacter donghaensis_B. The sequence continues at coordinate 9,874 of NZ_LSJS01000174.1, read as the reverse complement.
GGTTATGTCATAGCCGCCATACACGCTCGTTATTCGCGTCGGAAGCTCGGGATCGGTCCATATCGTTGCATCGATCAGGGACAGGTAGATGCGGTCCTCCTCGGTCTTCCCGATACGCATGACAGCTGTGGCGTTCAGGAAATGGATCATTGGGGCCTCTCTTTTCTAAGAGGTTTTATACCGCGAGCCAGCGGCACCCGGAAGGGTGCCGCTCGTTGGATGTGCGGCACCGCCGTGCCTAGCGGCTGCTTTTCTAATCGGGACGCCAGAGGGAACCGTCAGCGCCACTCGGGCGGCCACAGGACGTTGGTCGGCGCGCCTGCAAACATCGGCTCGATCTCCTCGCGGCGATAGCCAGCGAAGCCGCAGCCGATGGGTGTCAGCTGGAAGGTGAGATTGGGACGCGAGCGCGCGAAGGCGAGGAACTCGCCGACGTGCTGCTCGATCTGCGCAAGCGACAGCGTCCGGAGCTGCGCGTCCTTGCTGGGGATGGCGTAGCTGTTGCCTTGCAAGCCGATGCCCTGCCCGTAGATGGCACCGCGGTGCTGGCGCGCCCACAGGGCCGCGCCCTTGCCATGACGGCCGGCGAGATTACTGCCGAAGACAAAGACGGGGTCGTTCACAGTTCGCTCCCCGGTAGCAGAATGGCGTCGGCATGGGCCCATGCGAGAACCTGGTCGGAGCCGCTGTCTGCGAGATCGTCGCCCGACAGGTCGCGCCAGGGCGCGAGGGGTCGATAATCGGGCATGTAGCGTGCGGTTACGATCTCGTATCGGCAGCAGCCATACGACGATGGGCGCAGGGCGAGGACAGGGCGCGTATCGGGCGGCAGCTGCTCCGCGGTGCGGGCCAAGCCAGTGTCGAGGATGGGCATAAGCGATGACATGTTCGTTCTCCTGTTGAGGCGAAGCGAAGGGCGGCACCCGGTGGGGTGCCGCCCGATCGATCAGAGGAACTGGACGTTCTCGGCGATGATCTCGCAGCCGTAGCGGTCGTTGCCTTCGGCATCCTGCCAGCGCGAGTAGTGGATGCGGCCGGTAACCGCGAGCAGGTCGCCCTTCGCCTTGTGCTGGCGCAGCGGGAGCCCCATGCCGTTGAAGACGGTGATCTTGTGGAATTCGGCGTCCTTCTTGGCGTAGCCAGTGTCGGCGTCCTTCTGGACCTTCCCGTCGCGGATGACCGGCCGTTCGGTCACCAGCACCAGCTCGGTGATGCGGGTGTCGCCGCGGTCGCGGGCGATCGGATCCTTGGCGAGACGGCCGACGAGGTTGACGATGTTCATTGCAATAGCCTCCAAAGTGCCGACGGCTCGTCCGCCGGTGCCCTTATCGAGCCTCGGCGAGAGAGGCGGGACACCGCGCGCAGACGCGGGGAACCCCGACGATCCGGGGTGGTGCGGGCAGCTCGCTTCAGCGAGCAACACGGCCCGGATTGTTGCGGGTTGTCCCAAGCCTCGACCAGAGAGGCATGGGCACTCATCGGCGGATGACCGTTGGCACTGGGGCCTGCCTGGCTGCTTGAACATCGACCTCGTCGTGAGCCGGGTTCGCTTAGGGTTTCGATCCTCCTCGCGGTGTCTGCGGAGACATTCGCTCTTTCCTGAGCTCGTCCTGCCGTGAAGCGGGTCTGTCACGCGGGCGGACGTCTGCGAAGGCGCACGACTGGCTCGAAGGGACGCAACCCACAGGCGTAGCCGCCTTGGCTGGGCGCGCTGCGTCGGTACAGGGGGGAGTGCCTGCAGCTCGCACTATCCAACGCGCTGGCAGTCTGCGGAAAGGGGTGCTGATCGCTCGCTGTGGATTGCTTAGGACCATCTTGCATCGCGGCGCCGCCGGCTTCCGCCGAGTTGGCCTTTTTCAAGATGGCGGGCTTCAAGTCATCGGCGCCTTGGGACGCCAGGGGAGCGCAATTGCGCAGCAAATTGGGGGACCGGCGAACCTTGATGCGCGCGGTTGGATCGGGGCGCTGCCCTGCCCAGATGGGCGGCAGAGCCGGAAGTCGTCAGAGCAAGTCCGGCGCTCAGCGAACGAGCCCATTGCCGGACCCCGCATTGGCGCTATGTTCGAGCGATGGCCGTCTGGCAGTTCGTCATCAACCTGATCCCTGCCTCTGCGGCGAGTATCGCAGGGGTCAAAGCTGCACGGATGAGCCGCGCGCAGCTCGATGACGTTGTTCTGGCCCTCCCCATCGCAGAGGCGGATGTGCTGTTCGCGAAACTCGACATGTTGCTACCCGAGAAACCGCGATCCTACACCGGTCTCCGGGTATGGGGTGACGAGCCGAACGACGACATTCAGGTGAGCTTCGATGACGAATTCATCGATGAAATCCAGGTCCGCTTCGACGTGGCAGATATCTCTCTGCCATTGATCGGCGGGGTCTGCGACGTCGCGCGTCGTTTCGACTGCGTCTTTGCAACGCCGGAGGGTGCGATCATTCAGCCAAGCAGGGAAGCTGTGATCAGGACAGTCCTGCAATCAGACGCAGCGCATTTCGTGCAAGACCCGCGCGGCTTCATCGAAAAGGCGGTCCGTCTGGGTCGGGAGGACCGCCAGGACTAGTTGGCAGTGCCCGGCCACATTCGGTGAGGAGCTGGAGACGTACTTAAAGCAGACCGGCAGCTTTGTTCACTTCGCCGCAGAAAGCGGAAATTCGCAAACCGACCCCCAAGCCGACATTCAATACTGCAACCCGATCTCCCGAGACCGGTCATTCGTTCATCTCATTTTCCGAAATCCGGAACGGCTTGGCGAGCAGGCCACCGTTGATGCAGCGATTGAGCGATATCAGGAAAGGCGCATATTGCCAGCGGGCCGGGGTGGTTTCGTCCGCACCGGGAAGACCGGCGCAGCCTCATGCGCGCTTGCCGGAGCGCCTAGTGCTAGGTTGGCAATACCAGATAATGAGCGCAGAGCGCGGCGTATCATCATTCCATGTAAACCCGGTCACGCGGCTCATTATGCGCAGCTGCGCCGCCGCCGCTTAGTCTGCGGAAAACGATGAGGGCCATTAACAAAGCCGCCATTGGCAAGAGCGACGTATAGAAGGCCGGTTGTCCACCCATGGCAGCAAATATCTGCCCGGTGATATAGGAACCTGTGGTGCCGCCAAGCGCAGAGAAGACCACAATCAGCCCGGCCATCTGGGCATGGGCGGCTTTGGGCAGGGCGGACAATATGCGCGAATTGATGAGCGGATAAATCGGCGCCAGAAACAGGCCGACCAGCGGCATCAGGAAGGCGGCAAAGGGGGCGCTGCTCCATGTCATATCCGGATTGGGAGCCAGTCCCCGCGTGAGCGGCAAGGTGAGCACCACCAGCAGCGCCATCATTGCTACACAGCCAACAAGCAGCGGGAACCAGGACAGGAAACGCAGCACGAACCCTGCGCCCAATCGTCCCGCTGCCGTGGAAAAAGCAAAGAGGCTGGCGGCCAATACGCTCATTGCCTGAGGCATATGGAGAACTTCATTGTTGAAGGTTGGCAGCCAGGTGCCGATGGCCTGTTCGATCAACACGTAGAGGAAGGCCGAAATGATGAACACCAGAACCAGTGGCTTGGCCAGCAGGCGGAACATGCCGAAAAAGTCAGCAGCGCCAGCATCCTCGGTCGGCTTTGCGGCGCTTTCATCGAGCGGCGTGGTGAACACAATCGCGCAGATGACAAAGGAGATGACGGCAAGCAACCAATAGACATTCAGCCAGCCCAGGCTGGACGGGTTTGCGCTGTCGATATAGATGCTGAATATCCAATAGCCCGACAGCACGCCAACCATGAACAGCCCTTCAATATAGCTCATCAGGCTGGCGTGATCGGCTTCGTCCTCCGCGATCAGGCCAATGATCGAATAGGCCGATACTTTGACCAGCGCGAAGCTGATGCCCGTTATGGCAAAGAGCAGCTTCGTCATCGCGAAATATGGCAATAGTGGCATCGCACCGCACGCCGCGCCAACGAGGAAACAGGCCACGCCCAAACTGTTTTTCAATCCGAAGCGCGGCAGGAACGAAGCGACAAGAAAGGAGGTTATGGCAATAGGAAGGTCCTTGAACGCTTCCAATATTGCGGCGCTGGACTTGTTTTGACCCAAGGAGGCGATCGATTGGAGAATAACGGTGCCTACGCTATTGAGCAAAATTGCAAACAGCATGTAGGTCAGAATGACGGCAACTACGGCGCGCGTCCGGGTGTTGATCATTCTCGCTCCCCCCCAGCTAATCGAAGTCTTTGAAAGACATTGAGCCGAACGGAGCTTTGTCCCGCCCGGCCCAATTTCTCTAACCCAGTAGTGTCACATCCACGATCAGAAATTGAATTGTGCACTGAAGGTGAACGACCGGCCAAGAATAGGACGCGCCAATATAGGACCTGTACCCTGCGAACCGATCACCCGCGGATTGCCCTCGGTCAACCCAGCCGAATTGAACAGATTGTCAGCGCTCGCCTGCAGCTGGAAACGTTCGTTGATATCTAGAATGATACCGGCATCCACCTTAGTATAGGCTGGCAGTACCTGCGTGTTCAGATTGTCAGAGAAGCGATCGTCAATCCATCGCGCCGAACCATAGAAAGTCAGGTCACTCGCCCCCAAATTGGCTGTGTAGGCGGCACGGCCACGCACCTGCCATTTCGGTTGCCGTTCGAGTTGATTGCCCGAAGCGTCAATGGTTCCGCCCAAGGCGAAGAAGTCGGTATATTGCGCATCCAGATAGGTGATGTTGGCACCAAGGGACAGGCCATCGATGGGGCGTACCTCGCTTTCGAATTCCAGTCCGAGCGCATCGGCGGAGCCAACGTTAGGAATTGGAGCGCCGTTGACGATCTGGGTATTTTGGATGCCTCTGAATTTATTGTAGAACACGGTCGCATATACGTCGAACACATTCTCTGAAATTTTCAGACCCCCTTCAAATGTATCGATTTCCTGAACTAGGCGCAAACCGTCGCGCAACTGGTCGAACTGCGGGAAGCTGTTGCCCCGGCTGTAACGCAGGAACACGCCAAGGTCGTCCGTAAAGGCGTAGTTTGCACCGAACGTCCATGCAAATTTATCCGCCTTGAAATCAATGTTTGAAAAGGTTCCGTTCAGCACCGCATCGCCATTGTTGAACAATGTATTGGGGTCGCCGTCAGTATCAACACCAAAGTCGTTATTCTCAAGACTGCCTGTCACCGTATGTTCTTGCCAACGAATGCCAGCATCAAAGCGCAGTTGATCGGTGACTTGAAATTCATCCGATATATAAACCGCAATATCCTCGCCATCATAATTGGCGTTCACATTAAAAAAGGACCCGCGCGTAAAGCCATTGCGTGTCACGGCCCGTCCATCGGCCAAAGTCAGGTTCAGAATGCGCGGATTGCTCTGCGCCTCGAGCAGTAAGAAATTGCCCAGATTCCAGCGATCACGCGAGGAAAAGGAGGCATAATAGACGCCGCCGGTCAGCTTGTTGTTGCCGAGTTCAAAGGTCAGGCCATTCTCGCTGACAAAAGATTCCAAATCCTTGTCAACGCGCCATGCGCCAACCTCAATCACCTGATTGGCTGTGTTGAATGCACCGCCGCCATTAACAAAAGTTGCAGATCCAATGGTCGAACCAAAACCTGCAGCGATCGCTTGCAAGGTCGTTGGTGCACCCGCTGGCACCAAGCCGCGGGTATCAGCCGAGCCGTTGAGGTAGCTTGACCGGCTGAACACGGAAATGTTGTCCGACAGATTGTAGTTCAGGTTCGCACCGAAATTGACGAGATTGGCCCCGCGCCCTTCCGACTGATCGATCGGCACCCCGTCATTGGGGATCGTCAGACGCGTTTCGGCGCTGTTGAAAGTGCCTGTGCCGCGATCAAAGCCAGGGAAAGCCGATATTCGGCCATTGGCATCCTGGACGACCGGGATGGGCAGCAACCACGCGCCGCTGTCGTTGAGATATCGACCGTAGACTAGAAGATCGCCATCGCCGAAATCATGGCTGATATTCGCACTGATTTGCCCGCCGCGCTCCGCTGTGAAGCCGGCGGAACGAACGCCCTCGCCAGAATGGAAGAAGCCGCCAACGGCAAAACCAGTATTTTCGCCTAACGGGCCATGCACGATGCCGTCGATGCGCTTATCACCAAAGTCGGCGATACTTGCCTTTACCGAACCACCAAAATCGCTGCCCCCTTTGCGGGTGACAAAGTTAGCGGTTAGGCCGACCTGGCCGTTGGAGAAGACTTGCGCAGGTCCACCACGAATAGCTTCGATCCGCTCAACGGTCTCATCGAGTCGGAAGAGCTGAGAGTTCTCGAGGAATGAAAGCGTGGGTGGCGGGAAAGAGGGGGAACCTTCGTATTGGAAAGTCACAAATTCCGCATCGCCCCCGCCGGGAAAGCCGCGCACGAAAATATTGGCGCCATTTTGACCACCCGAGGTTTCAACCGAAACACCGGGCACGAGCGCAAGGACATCAGCCGTGCTCTGCGGACCAGCCTGATCGACTGCGCTGCTGTCAATGGACGAGATCGCAAAGGCGGCGTCTTGTTTGCGAATGCCAGCGCCGCCAGCTGTGCCCGTAACGATGATGACGTTTTCATCATCAGCATTCTCCGTCGCGGTATCATCCTGCGCGAGTGCAGGTGACGACAGCGCCACTGTGGCCACCGACGTCAGCAGAAACAATTTTCTCATATTTTCTCTCCCAAGCACAGATTTGCGATTGTTTGTTAAATGGGGGCCGCATGTTGGGACGGCCCATGGTGCCTATCTTTGGATTGGATTGCGGCGATCGGCCTCGTCCATTGCGCCATCAAGGCGGCGTGCGTCGTGCCATCCTCCTCTTCCCCGATTACATCGACGGACTACGAATGTAACGATTTATGAAATGCATTTCAATCTAGCCATTTTTTATCGAGATTTGGGGTCATCCAGCACCCTCCATTAGCGCTGAACCCAGCGCTTGCAGGAGGGCGATTGACACACCGTTTGTCCAACCAAAGCCAATTTCAACGGCGTACTCCCCACCCCCGCCTGCTGCCTCGGCAACGACATCATACTTCTCCATAATATGCCCGCTATTGCCAAAGTGCCGCTTCACAAGAGCAATCCACCGCTGCGCAATCTCATTGGCAAAATCGGTCTCGCCGTAGTCACGTAGTCCAGCATAGGCGACCCATTGCAAAGGAGCCCAACCATTGGGTGAGTCCCATTGCTGCCCGGTGTCGACCAAGGTGGTCAGCAGGCCGCCGGGCGCGAGCAGCGCCCGCAAGGCGCGCGCAGTGGATTGGGCGCGCTCAGCACTGCATTGCCCGACAAAGAGCGGGAATGCCGCAGCTGCAGTAATGGAAGAGGACGGTGCCCCTTTGTCCAGCCAATAGTCAGCAGGAAAACCCAGATCATCATTCCATAAGTAGCGCGATATTGCAGCAGATCGGTCGCTGGCGCGTTGGGCAAAGTCGTGCGCCTGTTCGTCGTGCCCGAGCGCCGCTGACTCGGCCGAAATGGTTTTTTCCAAGCCGAATAACAGGCTGTTAAGGTCAATGGGGATTATACGCGTGATACAAATGCTGCCAAGCGAGCGGCCATCGCCCAGCCACCGTGAACTAAAATCCCAGCCGCTTTCTGCGCCGGCGCGCAAGTTCCGCCAAAGTCTTGGACGCTGCTCTTCATCCAGGCTGGCGGCAATGCTAAAATCTTCCAGCCAACTCTCGTCTCGAGGGCGATCAAGATCGTCCCAATAGCGGTTCAGCACGGCACCATCAGGCAGTTTCACAACGCGACGACCTGCCTGACCCGGTGCCAGCCCATCCTCCCCAGCCATCCAGAAGTCATGTTCATTCTTCATCCAGGCAAGTCTGCGGTCCCGGGCTTCAATCGAGGTGTCCTTTGACAGCCCGGCAGCAAGATAAAATACCGGCGGGTGGGAGCGACTGAGATAATAAGTGCGCGATGCATTTGGTATCATGCCAAAGCGATCGAGCAGGCTGCCAAAATTCTCGATCATGTCTTCGACCAGGTCTTGACGGTCACTCACCATGAGGCCCAGCATTGTGAAATAGCTGTCCCAATAATAAAACTCTCGAAACCGCCCACCGGGAACAATGAACGGTCGCGGCAAGGCGATTGCAGAGCTGCCGGGCGATGTTTCAGTCTGTGTCCGCGTCAATGCGCCGAACGCATCCGAAAGATAGCTTTCAAAGTCCCGAGCCACGACGTTTTCATGGCCGTTGACCAGCGGGACATCGAAATTGGCATCAACAAATTCTCGCAGTGAAGTATCATCCTGCGACGGAGAATTCTTCCAGTCCGCAAAGATATCGGGCAGCGGGCGACGGGGTGCCGCATCTGCGAAGGTTTTGGAATCGCCGTAAATTTTCCGTGTTTGGACAACGCGAAACAGATCGCCGAATAGTTCGGAAGGGATTGACGACTCCTTCACGATCGCACGCCGCCAAGTCGAAAAAAGCCAGCAGAAATTGGCACTGCACTCACCCCTAGAAGATTTTCTTGGCAGCAAATTCGGCCTTGGCCAGGCTGCTTCATGCCGTAGCCATAGCGAGGCATGAAATGCATTTCAATGATCGAGGGGTAAAGACGTTGCCGATGGCCAAGAATTATGCTTCGGTAGTATCGATGAATGATGTGAAGCTTAAACCAGCTGCCGCGAAACGGCGCAAATCCGCGCAGCCGACAATGGATGACATTGCCCGCCTTGCCGCGGCATCAAAAACAACCGTTTCCAGAGCACTTAGCGGCAGCCCACTGGTATCGGAAGAAAAGCGCGAGCAAATACTGAGAATCGCGCGTGAGCATGGCTATGCCGTCAACCGCAACGCCCAGAAGTTGCGCCAGACGCGGACCAATACCGTTGCGGTCGTGCTCGATTTTGAGTCGCACCGGCACGGCGCCATTGGTGACCCATTCATCTATGAGCTACTCGCCGGCGTATCCGAGGCATTGTCGGTGCGTGATGTCGACTTGTTGCTATCGCCGCCAGGGCTTTCCAACCTCAGTGACTTTGTTGACTTGCACCGATCACGAGGCGCGGATGGCTATATTATATTGGGCCAGGGCATGCGCGAACCCATGTTCTGTGACCTCGCCCGGAAGAAAATTCCTATGGTTGTCTGGGGCGCGGTCATGCCTGAATCAGGCTACTGTGCGGTTGGGAGCGACAATTTTCTTGGTGGCCAACTCGCAGGTGAGCGCTTTGTGAAGCAGCAGCGCAAGCATTGGCTTTTCGTCGGCAACACCGCTCATGATGAGATCAGGCTGCGTTATGAGGGCTTAAAGCACGTCGCCAATGCATCGGCCGACGTTAAGGTGGATCTGTTGCAGATTGACACGATGGCCTTTTCAGAAACCTTGAAAAATGCTGAAGAATATCTGCAAGGCGGCGACAGACCCGATGCCATCTTCGCCTTTTCAGACACTGCTTCCATGGCAATAATTAGCGCATTCCGCCAATACGGCCTGGCTGCTCCAAATGACTATGCGCTTGTGGGGTACAACAACATTCCTCCCGCTGCGCATTTTTCGCCAGCGATCACGACCATCGGGCAGGATACCAGCACGGCAGGCACATTGTTGGTGGAAAGGCTGATGCAGCAACTGGATGGCGCGCGACCAAAGTCGGTTATTCTGCCAACGAAACTGATCGTGCGGGAGACGTAGCGTTCGACGCGCGCTCGCAGCGCGCAGCAGTCGCAAACAATTTCGACATGATGCCTCCCAATATCAAATTGACACAAAAGGCATACTGAGCCGAGCGCAAGGTGCCCGGTTGATGAGCGAATGACAGCTTGCCGCTTCCTCACTCTCAAAAGCTGCCGTTCGCCTTTCCACGTATCCATCCGGTGAAGGCCGCATGATGCTGGCCGGCGCGTAGCCGGGTTTAGG
>NZ_LSJS01000173.1 GCF_001557325.1 Erythrobacter donghaensis | reverse complement strand
GCCAATTACTTCAGATCATGCGGATACGAACCGGAATGAACGGAAAACGCTCTAGGAAAGACATGTCCAAAGAGATCGCTGCCATAATCTCGCGCAATCTCGAGCTCGAGGCCGAGCTGATGGAAATGACATCAGATCAGAAACCATAGAACAAAGCCGATGGGATCGCAGTGAGGCACGAGTCTCGCGAGATGTGCAATAACCGGGAAAGAAGAGCGATGAGCAGACACAAGGTTCCGCTGCGCGACGGTGTCCGGGCCGAAAGCGCCTGGATCGGATGGGACCGCCCGCTGAACACCTTCTTCGCACAGGTTCTCGGGTTACCCGATGCCGAGGGCGAGCAGGAAGAGCTGGTTTGGGCCGGGACATCTTACTCCGAAATGACGAAAGCCGCCGAGGCGGTCCGCGTACTGGAACCCTGGTGCGACATTGACGCAGGAATGGTCGCACGCCTCGAGATTGACCGGATGGCTACGCTAGCCCGGCAGGATGGACCCAACCAGATCGAGGCCAAGAGCTTCATGACTCGCCTCGAAACGGTCAACCGCATCAAGCCGGGCGAGGCCTGAGGCCCGACTACAAGGCTGGTGGTGCTGCGCTTCAGGGCACCCTTTCATAGCATCTGCGTGTCCTCGCCCAGACCCGTGCGGGTCGTGGGCGGATTGACGCGCGCCAGCGGGGGCTGACGCACGGGCCGGGCGGAAGGCCCGGG
>NZ_LSJS01000172.1 GCF_001557325.1 Erythrobacter donghaensis | reverse complement strand
GGGCTGGATCGCGGGCGCGCCAGTGCCAGTGCCGGGCTCGGGCAGCGGCGCATTGGCCGCGGTCTCGAGCGCCGCCAGCCGCGTCTCGAGCTGGGCGAGCGCATTGGCCTGCTCCTCGCTGCGCGCGGTCAGACGCTGGAGCTGCGCTTCGAGCGAGTCGATCCGCACGAGGATGTCGGTCACCGCCCCCGGCGAGGGCGCGGCGGTGGTCGCGGGTGCCGTCGTGGTCGCGGGGCCCTGGGTGCCGGGCGCGATCTGCGGTTCGAAGAACTTCCCGTCCCCGCCGGGGAAGACCTTGCGCTGCAAGGCGCGGACCTCGGCCTCGATCTTGCGCAGCCGCGCCTCGGCAGCGGCGGGGGTCTCCTGCGCGGCGACAGGCAGCGCGATGGTCCCGAGGCTCGCCGCCGTGGCACCGATCAGCGCGGCACCGGCGAGGCGCATGGAAAGGATCTTGGCGGTGGTGGTCATGGCGCGTCAGGTTCCCTGGCTGTTTCTGCCCGTGGTGGCGGGCGACACATGAACGTTGTCCGAATCTAGCCGCGCGCCGCGGAGCAAGTCGACCCCGCGCGGCCCCCTAATCAACGGAAAAGGGTTAACGTCCGGCGGGATCGGGCGCTTCTGCGGCGCTGTCTCTTATACACATCTCCGAGCCCACG